>DASVSE010000312.1:0-2792 GCA_036388235.1 Rubricoccaceae bacterium
CCGCGCCCTGCGCCGGTTCAAGCGCGTCGTCAACCGCGCGCGCACGCTCCGCACGTTCCGCGAGAACATGGCCTTTACGAAGCCCTCCGAGACGAAGCGCCTCGAGCGCAAGGAGGCTTACAAGAAGGCGCGCCGGGCCAACCGGCGCATGTACTAGCCGACAGCCTGCGAGGCCCGGCCGCTCGGCGGCCGCCCTCCTCCTGCGTTGCGCCCGCCCCGGTCACTCCGGGGCGGGCGTTTTCGCGGACGTTCGGTTTGCCCGGTCGGACGCGTCAGCCGGGCATCTCGCCGGGGACCGGGACCGCCGTCACGCCGAGGCGCACGCGGGCCTCAGCGACGACCTCGTGGAAGGCGACGAGGCTCTCGGCAAGGTCGCGGGCGGACGCCCGGACGGGCGCCCCGGCGCGCGCCGACCGTTCGAGCGCGTCGGCGCGGGCGGCGAGAGCCGTCGCCCCGAGCGTCGCACTGGACGCTTTGAGCTTGTGCGCCGCATCGGCGACCGTCGCTTCCTCGGCGAGGTCCGCAATCAGCCCTCCGTCGGTGCCGAGATAGGTCTCGAGAATCTCGTCGGCGAGCGCATCGTCGCCGCAGGTGAGCGTGCGGAGGTGGGACAGCAGGTGCTCGGGCGTCGGGAGGCCGTCGGGGCGTGTCGCGGCGGGCGCGTCGACGGCGGGCGCGGAGCGGACCGTCCGGCCCGAGGCACGCGCCAAGGCCGCTTCGAGCGCTTCCAGCCGGACCGGCTTGACGAGGTAGTCGTCCATGCCCGCTGCGCGGCACTGCTCGGCGTCGCCGGCGACGGCGTTGGCCGTCAGGGCGATGATGGGCGGCTGCGGCCCGCCCCCTGACCGGATGGCGCGCGTCGCGTCGAGGCCGTCCATTTCGGGCATCTGGACGTCCATCAGGACAACATCGTAGCGCCCGCGGGCGACGGCCGCGACGGCTGCCCGGCCCGTCTCGACGACATCGGTCTCGGCGCCGAGGTGGCGCAGCAGGCCCAGGGCGACGCGCTGGTTGACGGGGTGGTCTTCGGCGAGCAGCACGCGCAGCGGCGCGGCGAGGGACACTTCGGCCGTCGCCTGGGGAGCAGCCGGCGCGAGCGGGTGTCCGACGAGCCCGCGGACGGCGTCGCGGAAGCCGTCGGCGCGGACCGGGCGGGGCACGACGGCATCGACGAGGCGCGACGCGCGCACGGTCGCGCCGATAGGGGAGGTGAGGGCGACCGGCAGGGCGCCGCCGGCCGGGTGCGCGCGCAGCCGCTCGACCGCTTCGAGGCCTGGCACGCCGCCGATGTCATGGTCCACGACGGCGACGGCGTAGCGCCCGCCGACGTCCAGCCACGCGAGCGCGCCTTCGACGCTCAATTCGACGTGAGCGACGAAGCCGGCCTCGCGGGCGAGGTCCGCGACCGCCTCCGCGGCCTCTTCCGAATCGTCGACGACGAGGAGTGTCGCGCCGGCTCCGAACGGTGCGTCGGGCGGCGTGCCGGGGAGGGCCTCGGGGGCCTCGGCGACGGGGAGCGAGAGCGTGACGTGGAACGTCGAGCCGAGGCCGGGCTCGGACTCGGCCCAGAGGCGGCCGCCCATCTGCTCGGCAAGGCGCCGTGAGATGGCCAGCCCGAGGCCGGTCCCGCCGTAGCGCCGCGTCGTCGAGGCATCGGCCTGGACAAACGGCTCGAACAGGCTCGCGAGGCGCTCGGACGCGATGCCGATCCCCGTGTCGCGGACGGCGATGTGGAGGTCGGCTGTCTCGCCGCGCATGGCGGCAGAGACCGTCACGACGACCTCGCCGGCAGGCGTGAACTTGACGGCGTTGGAGAGGAGGTTGAGCAGGATCTGGCGCAGCCGCGTCGCGTCGCCCAAGACGGCGGCGGGGACTCCGGGGCGGACGTGACCAACGGTTTCGACGCGCCGCCGGGCCGCATCGGCGGCGACGACGGCGACCGTGTCCTCGACCAAGCGCCGCAGCCCGACGGGGCGGGCTTCGAGGTCGATGCGGCCCGCCTCGATCTTCGAGAAGTCCAGAATGTCCGTGATAACGCCCAGGAGCGCGTCGCCCGAGGCGCGGATCGTCGCCAGGGCCTCGCGCTGCTCGGGCGAGAGCGGGGTCGTCGCGAGCACATCCGTCATGCCGATGACGCCGTTGAGCGGCGTCCGGATTTCGTGGCTCATCGTGGCCAGAAAGCCGCTCTTGGCGCGGGCGGCAGCGAGGGCATCCTCGCGCGCGGCGTCGAGCGTGTGGAGGACCTGCTGGCGCATCCGGAAGAGGAGCGCACCCAAGACGGCGATGGCAGCGAGCGTCGCGAGAAAGACGTCGGGCGGGACGCCGGGGGCGGGGAGCGTCAGCGCGACGGCGGCGGCGGCGGCGACGAAGACGGTCGAGTAGGTCACAAGCGCGCGACCCGTCTGGAAGCCCGCCGAGCAGCCGATAAAGACGAGGATGAGGCCGAAGGCCGTCGCCGGGGAGAGCGCGTTGACGTGCGCGAGCCACAGTTGCCACGACGAGACGGCCAGGAAGAAGCCGTAGACGAACCCGATGGCGTTGCGCCGCACCCACTCGCTCACGAACGTCATGCTGATGAGCGTGACGGCGGCGGCCCCGAGCGCGAACCGGCTCGAGGTTTCGGCGAGAGAGCCGGCTGCGTCGAGACGGTACAGCAGCCCGAGGCCGATCACGACGGCCCCGCCGGCGGCGAGGAGCATCCGGTGGAGCCGGAGCGGGTCGGGTGGGCGGTCGGGCATGGCCGGCAGTTTGAACCCGGAGCGGGTCGGATCGTAACGGAGCCGTCCGGCGGC
>DASVSE010000313.1:0-2379 GCA_036388235.1 Rubricoccaceae bacterium
GTGGGCGCCTCGGCGGCGCGCGCGTCGCCGTCACCCACGACGCCGACGTGGCCCTCGAAGCCGCCTGGGGCGCGGGCTCGGGGACGGTCCTGCTCGTCGGGACCGGCTCGCTCGTCTACGCCCGCCTCCTCGACGGCACGACGCTGCGCGCCGGCGGCTGGGGCCTCGCCCTCGGCGACGACGGCTCGGGCGCCGCCCTCGGCCGCCTCGCCCTCCGCGCCGCCCTCGCCGCCCACGACGGCGGCCCCCCGACGGTTCTCGCCGACCTCGCCGCCGACGACGGATTGGCAACGCCGGCCGACCTCGTCGCGGCGGTCTACGGCCCCGAGGCCCGCCCACTGGCGTCGTTCGCGCCGCTCCTGCTCCGCGCCGCCGAGGCCGACGACTGGACGGCGACGACGATCCTCGCCCGCGAGACGAACGCGCTCGCGCAGCAGGCCGGCTGGCTCGCCACGCGCGCCGCAGATACGGTCACGCACCGCCTCGCGACGTGCGGCGGCCTCACGGCCGAGCCGGTCTACCGCGCGGCCCTGGACGCCGCGCTCGCGCGCCACCTTCCCGGCTGGACCATCCGGACGTCCGACCACGAGCCCGCCGAGGGCGCTCTCGCCCTCGCCCAGCGCCTCGCCGAAGCGTAGCCGACGCTAGCGCAGCACCAGATCGCCGTAGGTCACGACGCGCTGCAAGCCATCGAGAACGATGAGGCGCTTCGAACCTTCTGTTCTGGTTTCTGATGCCGCGCTGGGAGGGAATGAAAATGCATAGATCCCAGGTCTCGACTGTCCTTCCAGACCTTGAATTAACTCCAGATCTCCGCTTGGCTCACGACGATAGACCGCATAGCCTCCAGAAGCATCGCTGTCTGAGATAATAATTTCCACCAAACTGTTTGGAGTTCCAGGAGAAGCGGGGTTCGGAGTAGCCTCTTGAATCACTAGAACGTGAGACGCAAAGAATGGGGCAACGCGCCAGTCATCGTCCGTATCTCCGTCCGAAACTCCGCTGAAGGCCTGATTCTCGAAAAATAGCTGCTCCTCTGTACCGACTGAGTCACATCCTGAGAAGGCTGCGAACACAGCGAAAGCGATCAAGCCGAGCGAGACGAGGCGCATAGGGATAAGAGTTAGATCGGGCTTCCTAAACTCCACACAGCCGCGCGCTCGTGCCCGCCTACTCGGGCTCCTGTATCTTGCCCACATGGCCCTCGACGTCCGCTCCGGCGACCACCACCTGCTCCTCGACCGTACGGCGGCCGGCGTCACCGCGTCGGGCGAGCCGCTCGACGTGCGCACGAGCCCCGTCGGTCCGCACGCCGTCCTCGTCGTCGCCAACGGCCGCCCGACCGTCGCGACGGTCGAGCGGACCGGCAAGACGGCGCGAGTGACGATCGGCGGCCACACGGTCGACGTCGCCTTGAAGACCGAGACGGACCTGCTGCTGGAGCGCTTCGGGATGGACACGGCCGACGCGTCGGCCGAGCGCGAGGTGCGGGCGCCGATGCCGGGCTTGGTGCTGCGCGTGCTCGCGGCGCCGGGCGAGGCCGTCGAGGCGGGGCAGGGCCTGGTCGTGCTGGAGGCGATGAAGATGGAGAACGAGCTCAAGGCGCCGGCCGCAGGCGTCGTCGCGGCCGTCCACGCCGCCCCCGGCGCGGCGGTGTCCAAGGGCGACCTGCTCGTCGAACTCGCGCCGTGAAGGACGCGGCCGCCGAGCCCTCGGCGCGGCCCGTCCTCGTCACCGGCGCGACGGGCCTGGTCGGCGCGGCCGTCGTGCGGCACCTGCTCGCCGAGGGCGTCGCGGTCCGCATTCTGCGCCGTGACGCGTCCCGGATGGACCTGCTCGGAAGCGCCGCCACCCGAGTTGAGCACGCCACGGGCGACGTGACGGACCCGGACGCCGTTCGCGAGGCGGTTCGCGGGACCGAGGCGGTCTTCCATGTTGCCGGGGTCGTGGCGCTCGCGCCCTCGGCCCGGCGGCGCGTGTTCGCGGTCAACGCGCTGGGGGCCGCGCACGTCGTGGACGCCTGCCTCGCCGAGGGCGTCTCCTCTCTCGTGCACACGTCGAGCATCGCCGCGCTCGGCCGGCCCGAGGCGACGGGCACCGGACGCGTCGTGCTCGACGAAACGGCGGTCTGGACGCCCTCGAAAACGAACACGGCGTACGCCGAGAGCAAGCGGGCCGGCGAGCGCGAGGCGCTCCGCGGGGCCGCCGAGGGGCTGCGAGCGGTTGTCGTCAACCCTGCGCTCGTGTTCGGGGCGGGGCGCGCGGACGAGGGGACGGGCTCGGTCGTGGAGCGCTTGCGTCGCGGTCGCCTTCCGGCCGCCCCGCCCGGGGCAACGGCCGTCGTCGACGTCGAGGATGTCGCGGCGGGGCACGTCGCGG
>DASVSE010000314.1:0-16695 GCA_036388235.1 Rubricoccaceae bacterium
GCTGCTCGAAAGACGGCCGAGGCCGCTCCTGCTGAGCCTGTTGCAGCCGCAGAGGCGGTTGCAGAACCGGCTCCAAAGCCACGTCGCACACGCGCCAAAGCTGCCGTCTCGCCTCCGGACGCTGAGAGCGCTCCCGAGGCGGCAAGCTCACCTGCCGACGCCGAGGCGCCAAAGAAGCCCCGCCGGTCACGCGCCAAGGCCGCCGAGGCACCGTCCGACACGCCGGACACTCCCGCCCCGGGCCCCGAGCCTACTGCCGACACCCCCGCACCGACGCGCCGTCGGACGCGCACGCCGCGCATCGAGCCCGTCGCCTCCAGCGACAACCTGCCCGAGAGCATCGTTCAGGACAGCGGCGCCCCGGCCGGCGATGCCCCCGTCCGCCGCGATGGCCGCCGCGACGAGCGCACAGACCGCCCGCGCGACGAGCGCCCGCGCGAGGACCGTCCCCGGGACGACCGTTTCCGCGACGAGCGCGGTCAGAACGACCGCTTCCGCGACGAGCGGCCGGTCGGCGGACCGACTGGCGGTCCTAATGCCGGCGGCCCCAACAACGGCGCTCGCTACGACGAGGGCTTCGAGGGCGGCGGGCGGCGCAACAAGCGCAAGCGCAACAAGAACCGCGGACAGAATGGCGGTCCGGGCGGCTATCCCAACGGCCCCGGCGGACCCAACGGTGGGCCTCAGCAGCAGGGCGCTCCGCCGTATGCCCACGGCAACCAGCAGCAGGGCGGCCAGCATCAGGGCGGCGCGAACCAGGGCGGCGGACACGTCAACAACGCGCCCGCTGAGCCGTTCGAGGGCATCCTCGAGTTGATCGGCGACAAGAAGTTCGGCTTCGTGCGGCAGTTCACGACGTCGCTGCTCAAGGGCGACAACGACCCGTTCATGCCGCCGCCGTTTATCCAGAAGTACTGCCTCCGCGACGGCGTGACCGTCAAGGGCATGGTCCGGCCCGGGCGCAAGGGCGCCTGGCAGGTCGTCGAACTGACCGAAGTCATGGGCGGCGACCCCGAAGCGTGGGAGCACACGCCGGACTTCGACGCCGGCCTCGTCGTCTACCCCGACGAGAAGCTGCGCCTCGTGACGGGCCCGAGCGACATCGCGATGCGCGTCGTCGACCTCGTCGCGCCGATCGGCAAGGGGCAGCGCGGGCTCATCGTCGCCCCGCCGCGGGCGGGCAAGACGATCCTCATCAAGCAGATCGCCGCCGGTCTCTCGCAGAACCACCCCGACGTGAAGCTCGTCGCGCTCCTCATCGACGAGCGCCCCGAGGAGGTCACCGACTTCCGCCGCAACACGAACGCCACCGTCTTCGCGTCCTCCAACGATTACGGCGAGGACAACCACGTCCGCGTGGCCACGATCGCGTTCGAGTACTCGCGCCGCCTCGTCGAGCAGGGCCACGACGTCGTGATCCTGCTGGACTCGCTGACGCGCCTCGGCCGCACGTTCAACATGTTCGGGGCCAACCTCTCGGGCCGCACCATGTCGGGCGGCCTCGACGCGCGCGCGCTTCTGATCCCGCGCAAGATCTTCGGCGCGGCCCGCAACATCGAGAACGGCGGCTCGCTCACGATCGTCGCGACGGCGCTCATCGAGACGGGCTCGCGCATGGACGACGTCATCTTCGAGGAGTTCAAGGGGACCGGCAACTCGGAGATCGTGCTCGACCGCGAGCTCTCAGAGCAGCGGATCTACCCGGCGATCAACGTCCGAAAGAGCGGCACGCGCAACGAGGACCGGCTCGTCGATCCAGACCTGCTCCGGCAGCGGCACATGCTCCTGCGGGCGCTCAACAGCCGCCACCCGGTCGAGGCGATGCAGGCGCTCGCGAAGCAGCTCCAGCTCTCGGGTTCGAACGAGGAACTGCTCCAGGCGCTCGTGCCTGAGTAGTCCAGTCGCCAGTATGCGCTCGGACGGGGACGTGGCCTATCGGCTGCGTCCCCGTTTCGCGTTCCGGGAGTTAGACCGGGTGGGCGGGCGAGTCTGATCCGGCATACCGCCCACCCCGCCATGCCTGCCGTCGCGCTCCGCCCCATCTACCACCCCGGCATCACGCTCCACGAGCCCGACGACCGGCCGCCGCAGGACGGCTATGTCTCGATCAAGAACCGCCCCGAGGACGAGCGGCCGCGCGAAAAGCTGCTGGCGCAGGGGCCAACAGCGCTGAGCGACGCCGAACTCGTCGGGCTCGTCTTTGGCAGCGGGGCGCGCTTCGGCGGGCGCAGCGTGTCGGCCGTCGAGCAAGGGCAGATTTTGCTGCGCCACTACGGCTCGCTCGCCAAGCTCGCGCGGTGCTCGGCCGCGCAGATCGTCCACGCGATGGACGGCCGCGGCGTCGGGCCGGCGAAGGCGGCGCAGCTCGCGGCCGTGTTCGAGATCGGGCGCCGCGTCGAGGCGGCCCCGCCCGAGGCGCGCGTGCAGGTAAAGTCTCCCGCTGACGTGGCCGCTGCCTACGGCCCGCGCCTGCGCGACCTCCCGCGCGAGGTGTTCGTCGTGCTCCACCTCAACACGGCCAACGTCGTCACGGCCGAGTTCACGCTCACGACGGGCGGCCTCTCGGCGTCCATCGTCGAGCCGCGGCAAGTGTTTCAGCAGGCCATCATCGCGAATGCGGCGTCGGTCCTGTGCCTGCACAACCACCCCAGTGGCAACCCGGAGCCGAGCCGCGAGGACGTGGCGGTGACGAAGCAGCTTGTCGAGGCGGGCCGGCTGCTGGGCATTCCGCTCCATGACCACCTCATCATCGCCGGGCGGACCTACACAAGTCTCGCCGAGCGTGGCCTGATGTGAGCCGAGCGCGGTGCTTGCGCCGCCCTCCCGATTTCGGTGTATTGCGGCCGCCCAAGCGCCCTTCTCCGTGATCCCCGCCTCGCTCCGCCGGCCCGACGCGCACGTGCTCTCCCTCGCGTGGCTGGCGGCGCTCGCGCTCGCCGGAATCGGGGGCGACTTTCCGATCAACGATGACTGGTCCTACGCGCGGACCGTACAGCGCCTCGTCGAGACGGGCGTGTATGCCCCGGGCGGGTGGACCTCGATGCCCCTGCTCACGAACGTGTGGTGGGGCGCCCTCTTCTGCCTGCCGGCCGGGTTCTCGCACGAGGCGCTGCGCCTCTCGACCGTCGTCGCGGGCGTGGCGATGGGCTACGGGAGCTATGTCCTCGCCCGCGACATGGGCTGGACGCGCGGCCCGGCGGCCGTCGCGATGGCCGTCGTCCTGTTTAACCCTCTGACCGTCGTGTCTTCCGCGACGTTTATGACGGACGTGCCGTCGGCCGCCGCCGTCGTGTGGGCGGCCGTCTTTTTCGCCCGCGCGCTCAGGTACCCGACAGTGTCTGCCGTGCTCTGGGCGACGGGCTTCTCCATCGTCGCGACGCTCTCGCGGCAGACGGGCTTGGCGCTTCCGCTCGCGTTCGGGCTCGTCTTTGTCGTCCGGCACGGCGTCCGGCTTGGGACAGTGGGACAGGCCGCCGGACCTCTCGCCGCGTCGGTTGCTGCCCTCGTCGGGTATGGCCACTGGCTGGAGGTAACCGGGCGCGTGCCAGCGCTGTACGCCCTCAAAACAGAGATGCTGGCCGAGCGCCTCGCCGACCCCGTCGAACTGGCGAGCGTTGTCGCGATGAACGGATACGGGATCGTGCTGACGCTCGGCTTGGTGCTGGCACCGCTCGCCGTGCTGGCCACGGCTGATACGGTCAGGCGGCGAGGGTGGGCTGTTGCCGTGGCCGTATGCGCGCTCGGGGCCGGCGTTGCAGCCGTCGCCGTGCGGGGGCTGCCGGTCCTCGGGAACGTGCTCGTCCCACAGGGCGCGGGCCCGCTGACGCTGTTCGACCGCGAGGTCCTGCACCTGCGCAACATCGCGACACTGCCGCGCGCGTTCTGGACTGCTGCGACGGTCATCGGCGGTGCGGCAGCTGTCGGGCTGCTGGCTGCGGCTGGGGCGGGGATCGTCCGGGCTGTGCGACGGACACAGCCAGAACTGGCGTCGGTGCTTGCGGTCGGCGCGTTTCTGCTGCTCGCCGGCGCCGCGACTCTAGCGCCGCTACTCCCGGGTGACTTTTTCGACCGCTACCTCGTCCCGGTTATCCCGCTGTGGGGGGCGGGTGCGCTGAGCCTTCTTGGGCGGCGAGCCGTTCCACGCCGAGCCCTTGCGCTCGCTGCGGTGCTTCTGGTCGGCATGGCCGCCGTGTCGGTCGTCGTCCTGCACGACTACTTTGCCTGGAACCGCGCCCGGTGGGCGCTGCTCGCGCACGTCGAGACCGAGGCGCCGGACGTCTGGCGCCGAATCGACGGCGGCTTCGAGTTCAACGGCTGGACTCGGTACGATCCGCAGGCGGCACGGCAGCGCGGGCGGAGTTGGTGGGCGCCGAGTGCACGGGACGTCATCGCATTCGGGTCCGTCCGAGGCTACCGCGAGGTGGCAGGCGTGCCGTACACGCGCTGGTGGCCACACGGGCGCGGGCGGATCGTGTGGCTACAGCGTGTGACACCCGCGCCTCGTTCTACAGGTTGAGCCGCTTGAACACGCGCTCTGGGACGGCCCGGATGCCCGCCATGACGGGCCGCCAGAAACCCGGCGCGTAGACGACGTCGGCCGAGCCGCGGAGCGCGCGGTAGATCGTCGCACCGACGGCCTCGGGACTCGCGAAGAGAGGGTTCTTGGCGACGTGCGACGTCATCGGGGTGTCCACGAAGCCCGGCTTGACCGTCACGACGCGCACGCCGGCCTTCTGGAGCCGCCCGCGGAGGCCACCGGCGAACAACGTCACGGCACCTTTGGCCGCGCCGTAGACGTAGTTGCTCGGCCGCCCGCGGTCGCCCGCAACGGATGACACGACGCCGATCACGCCGCTGCGCTGCGCCTCGAAGCGGACCGCGAGGTGCGTCAGGACAGACACGACGCTCGTCGCGTTGAGCGTAAACGCCTCGACGGCCGCTGCGGCGTCGGTCGCGGCCGTCTCCTGGTCCGGCAGCGTGCCGTAGGCGACGAGGGCGGTATCGAGACCACCGAGCGCGTCCCACGCCTCGGTGATGGCCGGGCTGTGGCGTGCGAAGTCGGCCGCGTCAAACGGGATCTCGACGACGAGCCGGGCGCCGCGGGCGCGGAGGTCGGCGGCGTTGGCCGAGAGGCGTTCCGCATCGCGGGCGGCGAGGGCGAGCGCGGCCCCATCGCGGGCGTAGAGCCGAGCCGTTTCGTGCGCGATGGCGCTCGTTGCACCGAGAATGAGGACGCGGGCGCTGCCGGCAGGGGGGGAGGTCGGCATCAGAGTCGGCCCGCGGTGACGCGGCGCCAGAACGTGGACGAAAAGGCCGGGTCGACGTACTCGGCGAACGCCTCCCACTGGGGGAAGAAGGCCTGGAAGCTCTCAGGTGTCATGCAGGCGTCCTTGGCCGGGTAGACCGCCCCGCCCGCGTCGCGCACGACAACGTCGCAGGTCTGGAGCAGGCGAACTGTCGCGTCGCCGCGGTTGGCGAGGTCGAGCGCGAGCGTGACGCCGGGGCGCGGGAACGACATCATGCCCGGCGAGGGCACGTCGCCGAATGTTTTGAGGACGGCCAGAAACGAGCCTGCCCCGGCGCGGGCGAGGCGCCCGAGTACGTCCCGCACGGCAGCAGCCCCATCGCCGAGCGGCACGACAAACTGGTACTGGTAGAAGCCGCGGCGCCCGTAGCCCCGGTTCCACCCGCCGACGGCGTCGAGCGGGTAGAAGAACGGCTCGTAGGCGAGCCGCGAGCGACCCGGCCGGTTGAGGCGGAAGTACGTCTCGTTGAGCGCGCGGACCGTCAGCGGCCGCAGTGCCCACGACGGCGCGTCGATGGGGAGCGTGACGCGCGGCGTGTGCGGGGCGGCGGGCGCAGGCAGACTGGCGTCGGGCCCGGCCGGCGCGTGATCGCCGTCCATGAGCACGCCCCGCCCTTCCGCACGAAGGGTGTCGAGCCACGCGACGACATACGGGCTGCGCGCGCTGGCGGCTGCGGAGAGGCTGAAAAACTCGTCCAGCGAGCGGAAGCGCGCCGTCGTCTGGTCGATACGGTCGCTCGCGATGCGGATGAGCTGCAGCTCGATATCGGTGATCAGCCCGGTCAGGCCGAGGCCGGCGACGGTCGCCGCGAAGAGCAGGTCGCCGGGCACGAGGTTCAGGGCTTCGCCGGTCGAGCGGACGAGGCCGAGGCGCCTCACGAACCGCCCGATCGTGCCCGCGACGTGGTGGTTCTTGCCATGCACGTCCTGGGCGACGGCGCCGCCGAGCGTGACATACTTCGTGCCCGGCGTGACGGGCAGAAACCACCCGTGCGGCACGACGAGCGCGAGAACCTCGGCGAGCGTCACGCCGGCCTCGGCATGGAGGACGCCTGTGTGGGGATCGAAGGCGAGAAAGCGGTCCAGCCCGGCCGTGTCGAGAATCGTCCGGCCGCCGTTGAGGCACGCGTCGCCGTAGGACCGTCCGCGGCCATACGCGAGGACGGTTTCGCCGCGCGCAGCGAGATCCGCGAGGTGCCTGGGCAGGCCAGATCGCCATGCGAGACGCTCGGCCCGAGCCGGCGGGGCGACGGGCGTCCGGCCCCACGATTCGTACGCGGCCATGAGGTCAGGAAGCGGCGAAGAGGGCAACGGCAACAACGGCCGCGACGGCGTAGCTGCCGGGGTCGCGGACGGCGTATAGGACGGGGTCGTCGTTCATCTGGCCCCGGTGGGCGAGCAGCCACATCCGCATCGTCCAGAAGAGGATCGGCGGAATCGCGGCCCACAGGACGGCGGGCTGAGCGTACAGTACCCGCACCTCGGGACTCGTGAGGTAGAGCGCGAGCACGAGCGCGCTGAAGAGGCCCGTCGCCGGGCCGACGGAGCGCACGAGCGAGGCGTCGCCGGCGAGGTAGCCGCGGCCGTTGGCCGCCGGCGCGTCGCCGGTCTCCATGCGGCGCAACTCGACGTAGCGCTTCAGGAAGGCGAGCCCGAGAAAGAAGAACAGCGAGAACGCGAGCAGCCACTCGCTCAAAGGCGTCGCGCTCGCGGCCCCGCCGGCGACGACGCGGAGCGCGTACAGACCGGCGAGCACGAACACGTCGATGAGCGGGCGGCTCTTGAGCAGGAGCGAGTACGCGACCGTCACGGCGACGTAGACCCCGAGCACGACGACGAACAGGCCCGGCAGAAAGGCTGCAGCGAGAGCGAACGCCGACCCGACGAGGCCGATGGCAAGGGCAACGCCGGTCCGAGCAGAGAGTGCGCCCGAGGCGAACGGCCGGTGCCGCTTCGTCGGGTGGAGCCGGTCATGCTCGCGGTCGAGCAGGTCGTTGACGACGTAGGTCCCGCTCGCGCACAGGCTCAGCGCGACAATCGCGACGGCCACTGATGTCATCACGGAGGGCTCGCCGAGCGTGTGCGCGAGGGCGGCCGGCAGAAGGGCGAGCCCGTTCTTGGCCCACTGGTGCGGCCGCATCGCCCGCAGGGTGGCCCGGACCGGAGAAGGAGAGACAGCTGCGGGACCCGCAAGCGGGAGTTCCAACATCGGTTCGGGTTTACCCGACAGGGCGGGGCGGGGGGGAGGCAACTTACGCGCGGCGCTTTTCGCCGGCTGTTGACGGCCCGGGCACGGCCCGGTCGGTTCCTTGTCGGCTCCCCGACCCGACCTGACATGGACCTCGACACGATCGTCTCGCTCGCCAAGCGCCGCGGCTTCATCTTCCCGTCGTCCGAGATCTACGGCGGCCTCGGGGCCGTCTACGACTACGGCCCGCTCGGCGTCGAGCTCAAGCGGAACGTCCGCGAGCGGTGGTGGCGCGCGATGGTGTACAACCACGACAACGTCGTCGGGCTGGACGCCGCCGTCCTCATGCACCCGACCGTCTGGAAGGCGTCCGGCCACGTCGACGCATTCTCGGACCCGCTCGTGGACGACAAGCAGTCCAAGCGGCGCTACCGGGCGGACCAGCTCGTCGAGGGTCACATCCTCAAGCTGGAGAAGGACGGCAAGACGGACCGCGCCGCGGCCGTCCAGGAGGCCTACGTTGCGGCTCTCAATTCGGACGATGCGGCGCGGGGCCTCGGCGAGATCCTCCAGTCCGAGGAGATCCGGAGCCCCGACTCGGGCGCGTTCGACTGGACCGAGGTCCGCCAGTTCAACCTCATGTTCGAGACGCGCGTCGGGGCGGTCGCGGGCGAGGACGACCGGATCTACCTCCGCCCCGAGACGGCCCAGGGCATCTTCGTCCACTTCAAGGACGTCGCCGAGACGGCCCGGCAGGCCGTCCCGTTCGGGATCGCCCAGACGGGCAAGGCCTTCCGGAATGAGATCGTCGCCCGCCAGTTCATCTTCCGGATGCGCGAGTTCGAGCAGATGGAGATGCAGTACTTCGTCAAGCCGGGCACCCAGATGGAGGCCTACGCCGAGTGGGCCGAGAAGCGGATGGCGTGGCACGTCGCGAATGGCATCCGAGCCGACAAGCTGCGCTGGCACGACCACGAGAAGCTGGCCCACTACGCGGACGCCGCCAAGGACGTCCAGTACGAATTTCCCTTTGGCTGGAACGAGATCGAGGGCATCCACAGCCGGACCGACTTCGACCTCACGCGCCACCAGGAGTTCAGCGGGAAGAAGCTGGAGTACTTCGACGTGCAGGCGAACGAGCGCTACATCCCGTACGTCGTCGAGACCTCAGTCGGGCTGGACCGCACGATCCTGATGGTCCTGTGCGACGCGTACCGCGAGGACGAAGTCGGCGGCGAGTCGCGCAACCGGCTCGCGTTCCACCCGGCCCTTGCGCCGTTCACAGCTGCCGTCTTCCCGCTCGTCAAGAAGGACGGGATGCCCGAGAAGGCGCACGCGATTGAGGCAGACCTGCGCAAGCAGTTCTCGGTCACGTACGACGAGAAGGGCGCCGTCGGGCGGCGGTACCGCCGGCAGGACGAGATTGGGACGCCGTACTGCATCACCGTCGACGGGCAGACGCTCGAAGACGGGACGGTCACGCTCCGCGACCGCGACACGACCGAGCAGGTCCGCGTGCCCGCCGAGAACGTCCGGCGCCTCATCGAGGACCGGATCGACGCCTGGACACCCGCGGGTTGAACAGAGAACCGCCCCGCTCGTGGTGATCGAGCGGGGCGGCGTCATGCGTGGCCGGTCTGCACGCTTCAGTCGTCGTCGGTCTTGACCTTCGTGGCGACGAGCGTGCCGTTGGCACCGGTGTAGCCCTCGGCCTCGACGCGCGTCCCGACGGTAAAGCTCTCGCGGGAAACCGGGACGTTGCGGTCGTTGAGGTACCGCGTCGCAACCGTCGTCGCGAAGACGCGCCCGCTGACGGTGATGCTCGTCGCGTCGATGGCCTGGATGGCGCCGTGGACTTCGGTCTCGTTTCCGCTCCCGTCTCCATCGTCGCTGCCGTCGCCGTCGTCCTCGTCTTCGATCTTGATCTTGGTCGCGCGGAAGGTGCCGTCGCCGAGCGGGACGCCCTCCGACTCGACGTACGTGCCGACGGCGAACGTGGCCAGGGCCACGGTCCCGTTGTTGTCGTCGAACAGACGGGTGCTGCTGGTGACAACGAAGACGCGGCCGCTGACCGTCACCCGGTCCGACCCGAGCGCCTCGACGAACCCGTGGACGTTGGCTTCACCGCTGTCGTCGCTGCCGCGGCGCGACCGGGCCTCGACGCGCACCGACGACCCGTGACGCGAACTCACCAGCCGGTCTTCGACGATGATCGACGCCGTGACGGGCGCGCCCGTCGCGGAAACAGCCGTGAGGGCGACGAGCGCCCCGTCGTCGGCCGAGATGTCTTTCTGCCACGCACCGGCCGTCGTGGCCGACTGCGTCGAGCCGTCATCAGCGGTGTACTGGATGGTCGAGGCACCGTCGACGGAGTATCGAACGGCGGTAGGGCTAGCGGTGCCCGAGTCGCACGCAGCAAGCGTGAGCACGGCGGCACCGAGGAAAAGGTTGCGCATCTGACGGGGGGATGTAAGGACTGTCCGTCTCCCTGTCAAAAGCGTGCCAGACGTCCGTGAGGATCCAAAACAGGCCGTTTGGGGCCTCCAGGGTGCGTCGGTGTGCACGGCGTGCCCGCACACGATCTAGCGTGTGCACCCCGTGCGCCGAGCGTTCGGATTACTGCTCGCGGCCGCCACGGCTCGGTGGTCGGCGGGACTGGATGGTCGTCCGCGTGCTCGACGTCGGAAGCTGGTACTCGGCCGGAACGAGGTCCGAGAGGCGCTCGAAGGCGAGGTAGCCACTGGCTGAGATGCCGTCCGGGTCCTCGGGGTTGCCCGAGGCATCGATGGTCTGCTGCGGGCGCGTCGAGATGAGGTCCGACTCCTGGAACGGGTTGACGGCCGAGCGTGCCTCGCGGAACCACTCGGACTCGAGGTAGGCCGGGACCTCGGGCTCGCCGTCGAAGCGGACGGCGATGGCGCTGCCGTTGAAGAGGACGTTGAAGAAGCCCGCCGAGTCGGGCGGCGTGACGAGGCGCGCGCCGGTGGTCTCGCGGCCGGCGTACTCGGCAAGCTGGCCCTCGGGCGTGAGGCGCCGCAGGCGGAACCGGAAGCCTTCAGCCTCAGCGGTCCCTGTCCGCAGGGTCCGGAGCAGGTGCCGCAGCGAGCCGCGGTAGGCCTGCGCGCGGGCGGTTTCCCAGCGAGCCCGCTCGGCATCGTCGGTCGGTGTGAGCTCCTCGAAGCGCTCCTCGCCGTCGTACGAGACGCGCGTCGTCGTCGACTCGAACTTGCGGAGGTCGTAGACGAGGCGGTAGCCAAGCGCGCGGTTCTCGATCACGAGCGGGGCCGACGCGGTTGCGACGAGCGCGCCGGCGCGGCTGCGGAAGTCCAGCACCTGCGGGTTGGTGATGGTCGTGAGGCGGCCGTTCTCAGATTGCCCGATAAGCTCGCGCGTAAACGTTTCGAGCCGGCGGCGGAAGCGCTCATCGCCGCGGCCTTCGATGACGACCTCGCCGAGCGAGATCGGCGCAAGGCGAAACGCGAACGGGCCAGCCTCGGCCTGTCCGCTGAGCACGCGGATGTCCTGCGTCCCGGCCGTGTAGCCGACGAAGCTGGCGACGAGGCGATACGCGCCCGGGGCGACGCCTGCGAGCCGGAAGCGGCCGGCGTCGTCGGTCTGTGTGCCGCGCGTCGTGCCGGAGAGGTAGACCGTCGCGCCGGGGATCGGGAGCCCGTCCGTGTCGGCGACGGTTCCGACGAGGGCCGTCTGCGCTGCGGCGGGCAGGACGGTAAACAGGGCGAGGGCCGCGAGAAGCGCGGGCCGCGTCAAACGTCGAGTGGGAGTCATCGGAAGGGCGTGTGTTCTCCTGCCTGAACGCGCGAACCACCGCCGTCGGTGCCGGGCGGACGGGGGAGATTCTGCCCACCCGATCAGAACAGGCCCATCCGCTGCGCGGTCCGCTCCAGTTCGGCGCGCTGCTCGTCCGTGAGCTCGCGTGGCACCATGACGTTGACCTCGACAAAGAGGTCGCCGACGCGCTTGTCCGTCACGACGCCCTGCCCGCGGAGCCGGAGACGCTCGCCGGGCTGCGTCCCGGCGGGGATCGCGACACGGATGGTCTGGCCGTAGGCGTTCGTGATCGAGCGGGCGGTGCCGAGGATGGCCTCGATGGCCGAGACCGTCTCAACGATGTGCAGGTGGTCCCCCTCGCGCCGAAAGCGTGGGCTGACATCTACGCGGAGGGTTACGAACAGGTCACCGGCAGCACCGGCCCCGGCATGGCCCTCGGCTGCCTTCCCGCGGCCGGACACGCGGATCTTGACGCCGGTCCGCACGCCGCGCGGGATGACGAGCCGAACGGGCTCGCCGCCGTGAACGGGAAGCTCGGTCGTGCCCCCGCGGAGGGCCTGGTCGAACGTCAGCTGGAGCTGCGCCTCGATGTCCGCCCCGCGAGCGGGCGCGTGCGACTCGTCGTTGAAGAAGAACGAGAACACATCCGAGTGCGTCCCCGTCCGCTCGGTCGGGGTCTCATTGCGGACGCCGCTGTGGAATGAGGCGCCTGGAAACGACGCGTGGCGCAGCGGATTGGAACGCGCGCGGTCGTAAGCCGTCCGCCGGGTCGGGTCCACAAGCGCCTCGTACGCCGTCTGGATCTCGCGGAAGCGCGTTTCAGCCGCCGCGTCACCCGGGTTGTGGTCCGGGTGAAAGGCGAGCGCAAGCCGGCGGTAGGCCTGCTTGATGGCCTCGGCCGACGCCGAGGCGTCGACGCCGAGCGTGGTGTAGTAGTCGGTAGTTTCAATCATCGGGCCAGAGGCGCCGCTCAGGGTTTTCCTGTTTCTCATTCGAACACCGTGCCAACTCTCAGGGTCCCGCCGATATGACACCCCGCCCGATCCGGACCGTCCTAGTCGCCAACCGCGGCGAGATCGCCGTGCGGGTTCTGCGCACGTGCCGCGAGCGCGGCCTCCAGACCGTCGCCGTGTACTCGGACGCCGACCGCGACGCGCTCCACGTCCGCCTCGCGGACCGCGCCGTGCACATTGGCGCGGCCTCGTCGGCCGAGTCGTACCTCGTTGCCGAGCGCGTCCTTCAGGCCGCTGTCGAGACGGGCGCCGACGCGATTCACCCCGGCTACGGCTTCCTGAGCGAGAACGCAGACTTTGCCGAGGCGTGCGAACAGGCCGGCATCGTCTTTATCGGTCCCCCCGCCGAGGCGATGCGCCTCATGGGCGACAAGACCGCTGCACGGCGCCTGATGCGTGCGGCCAACGTCCCAATGGCGCCCGGCACGGTCGACGCCATCGACGACGCGGCCGAGGCCGAGCGTGTCGCGGGCGAAATCGGGTACCCCGTCCTCGTCAAGGCAGCGGCCGGCGGCGGCGGCAAAGGGATGCGCGTCGTCGAGCGCGCCGAGGACTTTGCGGGCCTCTTCGAGCGGGCGCGGTCGGAGGCGCAGTCCGCCTTCGGCGACGGCCGCGTCTACGTCGAGCGCTACCTCACCGGCCCGCGGCACATCGAATTTCAGGTCCTCGCGGACCAGCACGGCGGCATCGTGCACCTTTTCGAGCGCGAGTGCTCGGTCCAGCGCCGGCACCAGAAAGTCGTCGAGGAGGCCCCGAGCGCCGTTCTCACGCCCGAGCTGCGCGAGGCGATGGGCGCTGCTGCCGTCGAGGCGACGCGGGCGTGCGACTATGTCGGCGCGGGCACCATCGAGTTTCTGCTCGATACCGACGCACCCCGCGGGCCGGCGTTCTACTTCCTCGAGATGAACACGCGCCTCCAGGTGGAGCACCCCGTCACCGAGGCGATCACGGGCCTAGATCTGGTGTGGGAGCAGATCCGCGTCGCCAACGGCGAGCCGCTCGGCTACACGCAGGCCGACCTCCGAATCCACGGCCACGCCGTCGAGAGCCGCGTCTACGCCGAGGACGTCCGCGCGGGCTTTCTGCCCGCCCCGGGGCCGCTGCTGCGCCACCGCCCGCCGTCCGGTCCGTTCGTCCGGACCGACGCCGGCGTTGAGGAGGGCGACGTCGTGCCGCTCTACTACGACCCGATGATCTCGAAGCTGACCGTCTGGGGCCGGACGCGAGACGAGGCCATCGCACGCATGGACCGCGCCCTCGCCGAATATGACATCGCGGGCGTCCCGACGACGATTCCGTTCTGCCGCTTCGTCATGCAGCACCCGGCGTTTCAGTCAGGCCAGTTCGACACGGGCTTCGTGGACCGCTACCTCACCGACGACGCGCTCGCGCCGCCGCCGGACCTGATCGAGGCGGCACTGCTGGCGGCGGGCCTCGACGCGCTCGCTGCTGCGCCCGAGGTTGCGGAGGCGCACACGGCCGTGGCCGAGACGAGCCGCTGGGCGTCGCGCCGCCGGGGATAGGCGCGCCGTGGTCCTCTGCCCGTCTGCCGCGCCCCGTAGATTCCGCCCATGTCCCTCCCGCACGCCCAACTCGACGAGGTCCGGCGCCACTTCGTCGACTTTCTCAAGACGCGCGGCTTCCGCAAGACGCCCGAGCGCCTCGCCGTGCTCGACGCGCTCTACGCGACGCCGGACCACGTCGACGCGGACACGCTTTACGGCCGCCTCGTGGAGTCGGGCGTCGCCGTGAGCCGGGCAACGGTCTACAACACGCTCGATGTCCTCATCGAGTGCGACCTCGCCGTCCGCCACCAGTTCGGCGGCACGCAGGCGCGCTACGAGCGGGCCTACGCCTACTGGCAGCACGACCACCTCATCTGCCTCGACTGCCACGAGATCCTCGAGTTCTGCGACCCGCGCCTCCAGAACATTCAGGACACCGTCGCGGGCATCTACGGCTTCGAGGTCGCCCGGCACGCGCTCACGGTCTACGGCCACTGCCGCCGCGAGGCGTGCCCGAACAAAGCCGCCGTCCCCGCATGACGCTCACCGTTGTCGACGCCTTCGCAGACCGCCCGTTCTCGGGCAATCCGGCCGCCGTGTGCGTGCTCGATGCGCCCGCCGAGGCTGCCTGGATGCAGGCGGTCGCGGGCGAGATGAACCTCTCCGAGACCGCGTTCGTCGTGCCAGACGGCGCCGGCGCGTTTGGGCTGCGGTGGTTCACACCGACCGTCGAGGTTGACCTGTGCGGGCACGCGACGCTCGCGGCGGCCCATGTTCTCTTCGAGACGGGTGCGCTCGCGCCGGACGATGCTGCCCGGTTCGACACGCGCAGCGGGCGTCTCGTTGTGCGCACGGCCGGCGAGGCCGGCTACACGATGGACTTCCCCGCGACGCCCCCCGAGCCGGCCGACACGCCTCCCGGCACCGACGCCGTCTTTGGTGAGTCCGTCTGGACGGGCCGCTCGCGCTTCGATCTCTTTCTCGTGTTGCCATCCGAGGCGGCCGTCCGCGCGCTCGCGCCCGACCCGGCGGCTGTCGCGGCCCTTGGCGCCCGCGGGGTTATCGCGACCGCGCTCGCCAACGCTGACGCGCCATACGACGTCGTCTCGCGCTTTTTTGCGCCCGGCGCGGGCGTCCCCGAAGATCCGGTGACCGGCTCGGCGCACTGTGCCATCGGGCCGTACTGGGCCGGGCACCTCGGCACGAGCACGCTCCGCTGCTTCCAGGCGTCCCGTCGCGGCGGGCACGTCGGCGTATGCGTCGCGGGCGACCGTGTCGAACTGACAGGCCGTGCCGTCACAGTCCTCCGCGGCGCGCTCGTCGGTGCTGCGGCGACGGGCTGACCTGCTCCACCCTGCTCTGCGATGCCCCGATCCGTCCTGATGACGCCCGAGCGCGTCCGCCGCACGCTCCTGCGCCTCGCCGCCGAGGTGGTTGAGCGCAACCGCGGCGCCGAGCGGCTGCTCGTGTTCGGCCTCCGCAACCGCGGCGTCGACGTCGCCGAGGCGCTCGCGGCTGCCGTCGCCGAAATCTCGGGCGAAGACATCGAGGTCGTCGGCCTCGACGTGTCGCCCTTCCGCGACGACCGCCCCGGCGGGCCGCCCGAGCCGCTCGCCGACGACGCGCCCGACGCGACCGACCGCGACGTGCTCCTCGTCGACGACGTGCTGTTTACGGGCCGGACCGCCCGCGCGGCTCTCGACGCCGTCGTCCAGCACGGGCGCCCGCGGACAATCCGCCTCGCCGTCTTGGTGGACCGCGGCGGCCGCGAGGTCCCCGTCCAGCCCGACTTTGTCGGCCGGACCGTGCCGACCAACGCGTCCGAACGCGTCACGGTCGACCTCGCGGCGCTGACGGTCTACCTCGACACCTGAGCCTACTGCTCGGGCTCGTCCGCCTCGGTGACGATGGTGGCGAAGACCGTCTCGCCTGTCCGCAACATTCGGCGGACGTACGGGTGGCAGAGCGCGCACCGCTGGCCGAACAGGGCGTGCTCCTGAAGCGCCGTAACCGTCGCCGCGCCCGTCGCCTCGGCCGTCTCGCGCAGGCTCGCGAACGTCCGGCCGAAACAGAAGCAGCGGTCGATGCCCAGCCCCGTGCTCACTCGGACCGGAACGCGATTGCGCCCGGGATAACGCCCGCCGCGTAGCGCGCGACCTCGACGCCCGTACGGTCGTGTGCCGTCACGACGCCGTCCGCCGAATACGGGTTGGCCGCGTTGAGGCGCCCGAGCAAGAGGCGGTCCGAGGTGTCGTCGTAGGCGACGGCCGCGATCTCGGCCCCGCCGACCGCGATGCGGCCCGCGAGCGCGTTCGCCTGCGTGTTGAAGCGCAGCACGTCGGTGCCGACCGTGACGAACATTTCGGCATTGCGGGCGCTGAAGGCCGCGTCCTGCCCGAGCGCGCCCGTACCCAGCTGCGCGTCGAGGGTGACGCGGGCGACAATCTGGCCCGAGGCGCCGTCGATTACGACTGCCTGCCCGTTTGTGCGTCGGACGACGTTGAAGTCGGCGTCGTACTCGGTAAAGCCTGTACAAAAGGCCCACACGTCGCCGTCGCCGTCGGCGAGGAGCGCGCGCGGCCCGTCGCAACCGACCTCGATCGTCTGCGCGACCGTGTTGTTGAGGGCCGAGATCACGCGCACGTCGTGGCCCTGCCCGAAATTCCACGTCGCAACGTGCACGCGGTTGCCGACGGCCGCCACGCCCTCGGGTCCGTCGCCGACCTGGATCGGCGCCCCGGCCTGCCCCGTCGCAAGCGCGACGGGTGTGACCGAGAACGTGTAGAAGTTGGACACGTAGCCCGTCCCGCCGACGATCGCCATCGACCGCGGCGTGCCGACGGTGATCTGCTGCGTCCGCGTTCCCGTCCGCAGGTCCACGACGTCGATGCGGCC
>DASVSE010000315.1:0-6982 GCA_036388235.1 Rubricoccaceae bacterium
GAGGAGGAGCTCCGCTGGCGGCTCGCCGTGATGCGCGAGGAGGGGAAGATGCTGGAGGCGCAGCGGCTCGAGCAGCGCGTGCTCTTCGACGTCGAGATGATCAAGGAGGTCGGCTACTGCTCGGGCATCGAGAACTACAGCCGCCACATGGACGGCCGCGAGCCCGGCACCCGTCCGCACTGCCTTCTCGACTACTTCCAGCAGGAGTACGGCAACGACTGGATGATGGCCATCGACGAGAGCCACGTGACGGTCCCCCAGGTGCGCGGGATGTACAACGGCGACCGCGCGCGCAAGCTGAACCTCGTCGAGCACGGCTTCCGGCTCCCGTCCGCGATGGACAACCGGCCGCTCACGTTCGAGGAGTTCGAGACCTTCCAGCACACCACGATCTACGTCTCGGCCACGCCCGCCGACTACGAGCTGGAGCAGTCCAACGGCGTCGTCGTGGAGCAGATCATCCGCCCGACGGGCATTCTGGACCCTGATGTCGTCGTCCGCCCGGTCGAAAACCAGATCGATGACCTGCTCGGCGAGATCCGGACCCGCGTCCGGGCCGGCGGGCGCGTGCTCGTCACGACGCTCACCAAGCGCATGGCCGAGGACCTCACGGACTACCTCGACTCGTTCGGCGTCCGCGTGCGCTACCTCCACTCGGACATCGACGCGCTCGAACGGGTCGACATTCTCCGCGACCTCCGCCTCGGCGCGTTCGACGTGCTCGTGGGCATCAACCTGCTTCGCGAGGGCCTCGACCTTCCCGAGGTCAACCTCGTCGCGATCCTCGACGCCGACAAGGAGGGCTTCCTCCGCTCCGAGCGCTCGCTCATCCAGACGGCCGGCCGCGCCGCCCGCAACGCCGACTCGCTCGTCGTCCTCTACGCGGACAAGATCACGGACTCGATGCAGCGCATGATGGACGAGACGGACCGCCGCCGCGAGGTCCAGCGCGCCTACAACGTCGAGCACGGCATCACGCCGACGACCGTCATCAAGTCGACCGAGCAGGTGCGGATGGGAACGGCGATCGCGGACCACAAGGCGGAGCAGGACGAGCGCAAGGCCAAGCAGGACGTCCAGTACTACGCCGGCCCGGAGCAGCTCAAGCGCGTCGCGGACCCAGTCGTGAAGTACCTCACGCCGGACCAGAAGCGGGACCTCATCGCGCAGCTCTCACGCGAGATGGACGAGGCGTCTGCGAACCTCGAGTTCGAGCGCGCGGCCGAGCTTCGCGACTCGGTCGCCCAGATCGAGGCCACGCTCGCGGCCTAGCCCGCGGGGCTTTTCGCGGCTTCCTCAGACGGGGAAGCCGCCAGAGCCACCTAGGCCGTTGTGCGCGCCTCTTCAAGCAGCGCATCGACCGGTGGGAGGTCGTGGTACCAGTCGTGGTGCTTGGACCACTTCGTGCACGCGAGGCAGGCCGTATCGCGCCAGACGTGGCGGCACGCAGGGCACTGCCCGCCCGTCTCAAACGTGTTCCAGACGTGGCCGCAGGCGCATGCCCACCGGTCCGAGGCGGTCGGCTCCCACGTGCATTTCGGGCAGGTGATCTTCATTCGCGTCGGCGGCAGAGAGCACCCGGTACGGCGTTCGGCGGCGGAGGTTCGACCGGATGCGGACCGCCCGCCCGCGAAGACGGAAGGAACACCGGCGCGGCACGTTGGACGCCCCAGCGCATCGCGATACCTTCCGGGCCGCCTGTTCCGCACGGCCATTCCGTGCCCTTCCGACTCCGGACCGATGAAGACCGACCTCCACCCCGACTACACGCCCGTCACCGTCCGCCTCGCCGACGGCACCGAGTACACGACGCGCTCGACGATGACGGTCGACACGTACGCCGCCGAGATCGACTCGTCCAACCACCCGTTCTACACGGGTAAGAAGACGATGGTCGACACCGCCGGCCGCGTCGAGCGCTTCCGCCGCCGCTACGGCAACACGCACGCGACGCAGCTCATGGCCAACGAGGAGGCCGCTCAGGCCGAGGAGGACGCGGCCGCCGCGACAGCCGCCGCCGAGACCTCCGAGACGGCTGAGGCGTAAGCCTTTCCCGTCTGTCGACCCCGCGAGGCGGTCCGCTCCGGCGGGCCGCCTCGCCGTCGTTCGGGCGGCGCGGTTACGGCCGCAGCAGCACCTTGCCGACGTTCTGCCGCCCTTCGAGATGGCGGTGCGCCTCGGCGGCGGCGTCGAACGGCACGACGCGGTCGACGTGTGGGCGGACGGCGCCGTCGCGCCAGAGGTCCAGAATGCGGCCCGTCTACGCCGCGACCCGCTCGGGCACGTCCCACAGGTGCCCGAGGTTGACGCCCAGCACGCCCTTGTTGGCGTTGATCAGCGCGAGTGGGCTCGACCGCACCCACGGAATGCCTGCGGCGGCCCGAACGAGGCCGAGCTTCCCGCCGCCCGCCGCCGACGAGATGCCGTACGCGACGAGCCGCCCCGACGGCGCGAGCGCGTCCAGGCTGCGCCCCCAGTGCGTTCCGCCGACCGCATCCAGCACCAAGTCGACACCCTTGCCGCCCGTCAGGCGCTTTACCTCGGCGACGAAGTCGCGCCCGCGGTAGTCGATCGCATGGTCATAGCCGCGCTCGCGGACGTAGTCGTGCTTGCCCGGCGAGGCCGTCCCGAATAGCTCGACGCCGTAGACCCGCCCGGGGTCTGCACACGCCGTTCCGACGCCGCCCGAGGCGCCATGGACGAGGACGCGCATCCGGTACCCTAAATCGTCGGCGGGCCGGACGCTGCCCATCACGACCATCATCTGGAACGCGGTGAGGTAGTTGACGGGAATCGCGGCGCCGGTTTCGGCGCTCATGCCCTCCGGGCGAACCGTGACGGCGTTCTCGGGCGCGACGACGTGCGAGGCATAGCCGCCAAAGCGCGTCAGGGCGAGCACCGGATCGCCAACGGCCACGTGGGTCACGCCCGGCCCGACCGCTGCAACGGTACCGCCGACCTCGTATCCGACGACAGCCGGCAGGGGCGGCGCGTCGGGATAGAGGCCCTGCCGGGCCAGCACGTCGGCAAAGTTGACGCCGGCGGCCTCGACGGCGACGAGCACTTCGCCCGCACCGGCAACCGGATCGGGCGCCTCGCGGACCGTAAGTACGTCAGGGCTGCCTGTGCGGGGAATCCAGACCTGTCGCATGGGCCGTGTGGCACGTGAGACGGCTGAACGCCCCGCCATGCGGGCGGTTTGCCCCCGTAGGAGAACTGCAGCGGGCCGTAGGTTCGGCGGCTCACACTTCCGCCCGAGATGCTTCTCGATTCTCACGTCGCCCTGGTAACAGGCGCGAGCCGCGGCGCTGGCGCTGCCATCGCGCGGCGTCTCGCCCGCGAGGGCGCCGCCGTCTGCGTCAACTTTCTCCACAGCGCCGACAAAGCCGCGGCCGTCGTCGCCGAGATCGAGGCGGCGGGAGGACGCGCCTTTGCGCATCAGGCCGATGTGACCGACCGGGACGCGGTCGGGGCGATGGTCGAGGCGGTCGTCGCGCGCTACGGCCGCGTGGACGTCGCCGTCTCGAACGCGCTCCCGGCTTACGCCTTCGACCCCGCCGCCGGTTACACGAGCGTCGAGACGGTCCGGTGGGACGACTTCCGGCGGCAGTACGAGGGCGCCGTCGGGGGCGCGCTGAACCTCGCGCAGGCCCTCCTGCCAGCGTTCACCGCGCAGGGCAGCGGCTCACTCGTCACGATTGGCACCAACCTCGTCTACAACCCCGTCGTGACGTACCACGACTACACGGCCGCCAAGGCGGGCCTCGTCGGGCTGACGCGCACGCTCGCGGCCGAACTCGGCCCCCTCGGCGTCCGCGTCAACCTCGTCGCCGGCGGGCTTCTCGAGCAGACCGACGCGAGTTCGGTCACCACGCCCGAGGTGTTCGCCTACATCGCCGGGGCGACGCCGCTCCGGCGGACCGTCACGCCCGAGCAGTTTGCCGACGCCGTCCTGTTTTTCGCGTCCCCACTCTCGGCGGCCGTGACGGGCCAGTGCCTCGCCGTCGACGGCGGCCTGACGATGCCGTAGCCGCCGCGCCGGGCACCTTTGCCCGGCCGGCGGGTTCTTTCGCTGCTCTCCCCTCCCCCGATGAATCCGATCCCGTTCCTCATCCGCAAGCGCGACGGCGAGGCGCTCGCCCCCGACGACATCGCCGCCCTCGTCGGCGCGTACACCGACGGGAGCATGCCGGACTACCAGATGGCGGCCTTTCTGATGGCCGCTTTCACGCGCGGGCTGGACCGGACCGAGGGCGTCGCCCTCATGCGCGCGATGCTCCACTCGGGCGTCGTGCTGGACCTGTCGGACATTCCCGGCCGCAAGGTGGACAAGCACTCGACCGGCGGCGTCGGCGACAAGGTGTCCATCGTCCTCGCGCCGCTCGTCGCCGCGTGCGGCGTGCCCGTCCCCATGATCTCGGGGCGCGGCCTGGGGCACACGGGCGGGACGCTGGACAAGCTCGAAGCTATCCCCGGCTTCGACGTCAACCTCGACCTCGACCGCTACCGCGCCGTCCTGGCCGAGGTGGGGACCGTCATGATCGGGCAGACCGCTGAGATCGCGCCCGCCGACAAGAAGATCTATGCCCTCCGCGACGTCACGGGGACGGTCGAGTCGATCCCGCTCATCGCCGCCTCGATCCTCTCCAAGAAGCTCGCCGAGGGCATCGACGCGCTCGTGCTCGACGTGAAGTGCGGGCGGGGCGCCTTCATGACCGACGAGGCGCAGGCCCGGCTGCTCGCCGAGACGCTCGTCGGCATCGCCAACGAGGCCGGCACGCCGACCGTCGCCCTCCTGACGGCGATGGACGTGCCACTCGGGCGCGCCTCGGGCAACGGCCCTGAGACGGCCGAGGCCATCCAGATTCTCCGCGGCGAGACGCCCGACGGCGGCGACTGCCAGGACGTGATCGACGTCACGCTCGCGCTCGCGGGTGAAATGCTTGCCCTCGGTGGAAAAGCAGACACGCCCGAGGCGGGCCGCGCGCTCGCCGCCGACGCGCTCGCCGACGGCCGCGCCTTCGAGACCTTCCGCCGACTCGTCGCCGCGCACGGCGGCGATGCAGCGGTTCTCGACGATCCCGCCCGCCTCTCGGGCGCGCCCGTCGAAACCGTCACGGCCGACCGCGCCGGCATCGTCACCGACATCGACGCGCGGCAGATCGCGCTCGCCGCATTCGCACTCGGCGCGGGCCGCGCGCGCAAAGAGGACGCCGTCGACCCGACCGCGGGCGTCGTGCTCAACAAACGGCCCGGTGAATCCGTAGAGGCCGGCGAAGCACTCGCGACGCTCTATGCCCGCGACGCCTCACGGGCCGATTCGGCCGCCATCCGCGCTGCATTTACGCTCGGCGATGCTGCCCCGACCGCTCGTCCGCTCGTGCTCGACCGCCTTGATGCGGCCGGGTGGCGCGGCGCCGGCGCGGCCTAACGCGCCGGGAAAAGCCGGACGCCCCGAACGGGCCGCTCGCCCCGTACCTTTCCCCTCCAGCCTGCCTTATCCGTCTCATGTGGAAGCGATTCTCGCGCCTGCTCCAGTCCATCTTCGGGGGCGCGATCTCCGCGATGGAGGACCCCAAGCTCATCCTTGAGCAGAACATTCGGGAGCTGAACGACCAGGTCCCCAAGATGAACGAGAACATCGCGACGGTGAAAGCCAACGTGATGCTCCTCCAGAAAGAGGACCGCCGGTACACCGCCGAGCAGTCCGGCCTGACATCCAAGATCAAGGCCGCCATCAACGCCGGCCGCGACGACATCGCGCAGCGCTACGCCGTCCAGCTCCAGGGCATCAAGGACGCCCAGACGCGCACGGCCGAGCAGCTCCAGTTTGCCGAGCAGGCGTACGAGAAGGCGCTTCAGGTCAAGAAGGCCTTCATGCGCGAGCGCGAGAAGAAGATCGGCGAGGCCAAGGAGGCCCTCCGCGCCCATGAGCGCGCCAAGTGGCAGTCCAAGATCGCCGACACGCTCGAGCAGTTCGAGGTCGCCGGCATCGACTCGACGCACGACGAGATGGTGCGCCGCGTCAACGAGCAGACGGCCAAGAACGAGGCGCGCATGGAGATGGCGCTGGACTCGATCGACACCGAGGCGATGCAGATCGAGGAGGACGCCAAGGAGGTCGAGGGCGCCGAGCTGGTCCGCCAGTTCAAGCTCGAGATGGGCATGGAAACGGCCGCGCCCGCGTCGCAGGCGCCCGCCGAGCGGACACCTGCCCTCGACGCGCTCGACGACCTCGACCTCGGCTCGGACACGCCTGCCGAGCGCGCCCGCACGCGAACCGAGTAGAGCCGAGC
This sequence comes from Rubricoccaceae bacterium, assembly GCA_036388235.1. GTDB lineage: Bacteria > Bacteroidota > Rhodothermia > Rhodothermales > Rubricoccaceae > DASVSE01. Next base: position 6,297 of record DASVSE010000315.1, read on the forward strand.
GGGGAGCAGGTCTCCTCTCCCCGCCGCTCACCCATCCCCACGTCGAATGTCCCCCGAAGAGTTTAACCGGCTCAAGGAAGAAGAGAAGGCGCACCTCCGCCAGCTCCGCGACCTCAAGCAACAGCACCGCGACGTGCAGCGCAAGGCGTCCATTCTGGGCGCGCTCCGCGGCATGGACGCGTCCGGCCTGACGGACGAGACGGACGCCCAGACCGACGCGCTCCTGCGCGGTGCCATCACGCAGGAAGCGCGCCTCGACCTCGCCCTCGAAGGCGAAGCCGCCCGCGCCCAGGCCGAGGCCGACCGCGAGGCCACACGCCAGGCCGAGGCCGCTGACTTGGTTCGGCAGCTCAAAGCCGAAGCGGGCGCGACGGCCGACGAGTCACCCACCCGCCCGGCCTCGACCGCGGCCCGAACGATTGGCCGCACGCCGCCGCCCGACGTGCCCGAGGCGCCATCCGCCGTGTCGCGCGACGCCAAGACGCTCGGGCGGCCCCGAGGCTAGCGCCTGCTCCCCGACGACCCTGCCGCCGGCTCGCCCGCGGCGCGCCTCCGGCGCCCCCTCATGCCCGACGAACCGCTTAACTACACGCGCGAGGCCTTTATGGCCCCGGCGAACCTCGCGTTCCTGCTCGTCGCCCTCCTCGTCGCGACGATTCTGCTGAGCGGCGCAGCGACGAGCGTCG
>DASVSE010000316.1:0-9975 GCA_036388235.1 Rubricoccaceae bacterium
GCCGAGATGCGCTACTTCGCCGGGCTCTCCGTCGAGGAGACGGCCGAGGCGCTCGGGATCTCGCCCGCAACCGTCAAGCGGCGCTGGGCCGTCGCGCGGGCGTGGCTGTACCGCCGGCTCTCGGACGCTGACGCGTGACGGCCTCCCGGTGAGCCTCCTCCCGCCTGGTTCTCGGTCTAGACGTCAACACCGCCGCTGCCATGACCGACGCCCAGTGGGCCCGCCTCGCCGAGATTCTCCCCGAAGCCCTCGCCCTCGCCCCCGCCGAGCGTGCGGCCTTCCTCGACGGCGCCTGCACCACCGGAGGCGTCGCGGACGCCGCCCTACGAGTCGAGGCCGACGCGCTCGTCGCGGCGTCCGAGGCGGCCGATGCCTCGGGTGCCCTCGTCTCCCCGCTCGCGGGCATGGCGGCTCGGAGCAACGCGCTTCCAGACCGGATCGGGCCGTGGCGCGTCACCGGCCTGCTCGGCGAGGGCGGGATGGGCGTCGTTTACCGCGCCGAGCGGGCCGACGGCCTCTTCGAGCGTGAGGTCGCCCTGAAGCAGATCCGGCCGGGCCTCGGGCACGCCCTTGCCGGCCGCCTCGACGCCGAGCGCCACGTCCTCGCCCGGCTCGAACACGACGGAATCGCCCGGCTCTACGACGGCGGCGTGGGCGCCGACGACGCCCCCTACGTCGTGATGGAGCTCGCCGACGGGCTTCCGATCACCGCCCACGCCGACGCGGCCGGTCTCGGCGTCAAGGCCCGCGTGGGCCTGTTCGTCGGGGTCTGCGACGCCGTCGCGTACGCGCACCAGCGGCTCGTCGTCCACCGCGACCTCAAGCCGTCCAACGTGTTCGTCACCACGCCCGCCGACGGAAAGCCGCCCCGCGTGAAACTGCTCGACTTCGGGATCGCCAAGATTCTCGGCGACGCCCCGGCGGACACGACCGGCGAGGCGCTCACGCGGACCCAGGCCTCGATGACGCCGACCTACGCCGCGCCCGAGCAGCTCCGCCGGGGCGAGATCACAACGGCGTCGGACGTGTACGCGCTCGGCGTGATGCTTTACGAACTCGTGGCCGGGCAGCGACCGTATTCGCTTGCCGGGGCGAGCCCCGCCGAGGCCGAGCGGATCGTGTGCGAGGTCGAGCCGCCGCCGCCGTCGTCCGTCGCGCCACCCGACCGCGCGCGGGCCCTCCGCGGAGACCTCGACACGATCTGCCTCAAGGCGCTCGCCAAAGAGCCCGAGCGGCGGTATTCATCGGCCGAAGCGCTCGCCGCCGACCTCCGGCGCCACCTCGACGGGGTCCCCGTTGAGGCCCGCCCGGCAACCGTCGGCTACCGCACCCGCCGGTTTGTCCGCCGGCACCGCGTCGGCGTCGCCTCGGCGGCTGTCGTCGCGGTGGCCCTCATCGGCGGCGCCGGGGTCGCGCTGTGGCAGGCCCGGGTCGCACGGGGCGAGGCGGCGACGGCCCGCGCCGTCAGCGGCTTCCTGGTTGGCCTTCTCAACGCACCCAACGCCGAGGTCGACGGCCGGGACGTCCGCGTCGTGAGCCTGCTCGACCGGGCCGTAACCGGGCTAGACTCGTCGTTCACCGGCAGCGCCGAGACCGAGGCGACGCTCCGCCACACGCTCGGAATGAGCTACCGAAGCCTCGCGCTCTATGACTCCGCCGAGCGGCAGCTCAGCCGCGCGCTCGCGCTCCGGACCCGGCTCGTCGGCCCCCACCACCCGGCAACGTCGGAAGTCCAGGAAAGCCTCGGCCGGCTCTACTCGCTTCAGGGCGAGTACGCTGCGGCCGACTCGCTTCTCCAACTTGCGCTCGCCACCAACCGGCGGCGCCTTGGCCCCCGCCACCCCCGCACGTCGTACGTGCTCAACGACCTCGGCCAGGCCCGCTACGAGACCGGAGACTTTGCCGGCGCGGCGGTCGCCTGGCGCGAGGGGCTCGCCATCGACGAGGCGACGCTCCCACCGGGCCACCGCGACCGCCTGGCGTCGATGGAGAACCTCGCCCTCGCGCTGTACGACGGCGGCGACACCGACGGCGGCCTTGCGTTGATGCAGCGCCAGGTGGCCCTGCTCCGCCGCCACCACCCGGCCAACGACCTGACCCTCGGCAACAGTCTCGCCAACCTCGGCTCGCTGCTCGCGTCGGCCGGTCGGCCGGCCGAGGCGGTGCCCCTCCAGCGCGAGGCCGTCGCCCGCTTCCGGCGCCTCCACGGCCGTCGCCATCCCGACGTCGGCTTCGCACTTAACAACTACGGATCGACGCTCCGCGCGGTCGGGCGGCTGGGCGAATCCGAGCGGGCGCTCCGCGAGTCCCTTTCCATCTACCGGGCCGTTCACGGCACGCAGCACCCTGACGTTGTCTTTCCCCTTGTTGGCCTCGGCCGAACGCTCCACGAGCAGGGCCGATACGACGAGGCCGAGCGAGCGCTGCGTGAGGGCGTCGCTCTTGCCCGCACCGGGCATGGAGCCGACAGCCCCGTTCTTGCCCGCGCCCTCACCCCGCTCGGGGCTGCGCTCGCCGCACAAGGGCGAGCGGCCGAGGCTCAACGGGTGCTCCGCGAGGCATTCACGCTTCAGCAGGCGGCGCTCCCGGCGGACAACCCGGACCGGGCCGTCACCGCGAGTCTGCTCGGGAGCACGCTGGCCGGGCGAGGACAGGCAGCAGAGGCCGAGTCTCTCCTCGTCGCGGCCGACGCCGTGCTCCGCCGCGAGCTCGGCCCGTCAGACCCGCGGACGAGCCAGGCCGCCCAACGCCTTGCCGCGTTTCAACGGTCGCAGCGCCCGTGAGCGAGTCGGCCCGCTTGGGAAGCTCTGAGTCTGCGCGGCGTCATTGAGGCCGATGCGCGCGTCTGCGTTGACGGAACACCGTCGGTCCGCGTAGCAGAGCGGGCCGCGCCGCCGGCTACTTGCAGCAGCAGTCGGGGCCCGGGTTCTCGCAGCAGCACGTCGGACCGCCGAGGAAGAAGAGCGAGATCATCGAGAGGAAGGCAACCATGATCGGGGGAGGCGTGGGAGGACAGACGTGGAAACGTACGAACGCGACCCTCGCGTGTGGCGCTGGCTCAGGCGAAGCGTTCTGGAGCCGGCAAAACGCTGGAGCGGGTTGCAGGATGGCACTGGCGACCCTAAAAACACAATTCAGGCAGCGTATGGCTTTCAAAACGAACACTCTTTTGCCTAGCACGGACACGCGATTCGTTTCGGGCGACGGCGGCCGGCAGGCGGCACAGGAACTGGCTTAAAGTGAATAGGCGATGGGCTTGAAGGTGAGTAACGGGGGGCCCTATTTCTCCAACTCCCTATCCTCCTTGAGAGCCCTATGCGCCTTTCTCCCACCGCCCGGTACGCGCTCGCTGGTAGCGCGCTCACCGCCCTGCTCCTCGGAACGGCCCTTGTGGCTCCCCCGCCCTCCGAGGCGTCTAGCCACCGCGAGGCCCCGCTCATCTCCGACGACCCGCTCGCGGACAACACGGACGTCTACGCGTTCCGCACCGGCGAGAACATCGCCATCTACGCCAACTTTATCGGGCTCGAAGACCCCGAGGGCGGACCGAACTTCGCGCACTTCGCCGAAGACGTCCGCTACGAGGTCCACATCAAGAACCGGACATCGGTCGGCGCGCTCGGCTCGGCGACGGACGACATCACGTACCGCTTCACGTTCACGCGGACGAACGAGGACCCAACGACCTTCTTTAACATCCGTCTCGGCGCGGAGAACCTCCGCAACCGGTACACGCTCCAGAAGAGCACGAACGGTGGCCAGTCGTTCACGACGATTGTGAACAACGGCGAGGTGCCGCAGGCCAACATCGGGCCGCGCTCGAACGCGTCCGGCGTCGGCATCAACGAGGACTACGAAACGGCGACCGTCAACGCCGTCGCGACCGCCTCGACAGGCGAGCGCGTCTTCGCCGGGCCCCGCGACGACCCCTTCTTCGTCGACCTCGGCGGCGTGTTCGACCTAGGCAACATCCGCCAGAACTTCGGCGACAACCCCGCCGATGCAAGCAACGCGCGCGATGCCCTTGCCGGCCGCAACGTCCATACGGCCGCGCTCCTGATCCCGATCGCTCTGCTTCAGAAGGATGGCCTCACGGCCGCACAGGCGGACAACATCCTCGACTCCGACTTCGTCATCGGCGTGTGGGCCTCAGCGAGCCGCCCGCAGATCCGCACGCTCACGACCGACGGCACCAAGCCGACCGTGAGTGGGCCGTTCGTGCAGGTCTCGCGCCTCGGGATGCCCCTCACCAACGAGGCCATCATCCCGATCGGCATGAAGGACCTCTTCAACGCGACGACGCCGTACCAGGCCCGCGAGCAGGACTTCGCGCCGTACTTCGTCAACCCCGAGCTCGCGCTGTACATGGGCAACGGGCAGTTCGGCGCGGCCGTGCCGAACCTCTCGGACGACCTCCGCATCCCGCGCAACTCGTACCCCTCCATCGGCGACGTCGACGGTGACGGCTCGGTCGGCTTCAACTTCAACAACGGGCAGGACGGCGTCTTCGACCTCGTCGAAGCCATTCAGGCCGGGACCATCCCCGCGTCGGCCATCGCCGGGACGGCCTTCGCCGTGCCGCTGCGCCCGCTCGACCCGTCGAGCCCGACCGCCCTCGCGGCGAACAACCAGCCGCGGCGCGTGGACCTCTTCCCGATCTTCTACTTCGGGGTCCCAAACCTGAGCCCGTACCAGCTCGCGACGGGCAAGACGGCCGGCCCGCTCTCGCCCGGCAAGCCGTTTATCAACAACTTCCTCCCGATCACGCAGACGCCCGACGGCGGGCTCTGGGGTGGCGACATGCTGCGCCTCAACATGGCCGTCCCGACGACGGACCGCACGTCGATGGAATTCCGCGACTGGGCCCGCCTCGGGCTCGTCCGCGCCGCAGCCATCGGGCTCACGGCGGCGCCGTTCAACACGACGACGAACCTTGAGTTCATCCCGCACATGGACGGCTTCCCGAACGGCCGCCGCCTCGAAGACGACGTCGTCGGGATCGAGCTTCAGGCCGTCGGTGGGGTCGTGCTCGCGGCAGTCGGCCTTCCGCAGGACGACGCCGTCGCGGCGAACTACTCGGACCTCGCCTCGCCCTTCCTGCTGGACAACCTGAGCTTCCTCGCGGGCCCGACCCGCAATGACGTCCCGCTGCGGACGAGCTTCCCGTTCCTCGCGAACCCGCACCGCGGGTACGACTACGTGAAGCAGCTCACGGCCCAGCCGCCGTACGCCAACTTCCCGAGCGCCGGTGAGCTCGGCGTCGGCGCGCCGCAGGGGTTCATCCTCGAGCAGAGCTTCCCGAACCCGGCGCAGGGCGCCTCGACGATCCGGTTCCACGTCGCGAACCCGTCCGCGGTCAGACTCGCCGTCTACGACGTGCAGGGCCGGCTCGTGCAGACGCTCGTCGATGGCCAGACGGGCGCCGGGACGCACGAGGTCCGCTGGAACGCGGCCGGCGTCGCCTCCGGGACGTACGTCTACCGCATGATGGTCGACGGCGAGCTCGTCGCGACGCGCCGCGCAACGGTCGTCCGGTAGCGGTTCGCAGGCTTCTTCCGGCCGGGTGGCGGGGCACGGTGCCTCAGCCGCCCGGCCGGTTTTGGATAGAGACGGTTCTTCCTTCCCTCTGACATTTCGATTTTATGACCCCGCGCACCATCCGACTCGCCCTCATTGGCGTCGTCGTCATCGCAGCCGTCGCGGCGCTCGGTATCTGGAAGAGCCGCGCGGTCATCGCCGACCTCCCGCCGGACCTCGACCAGGTCACACCGTCGGCCGAGTTCACCAACGCGGAGGCGTCGGCGGAGTATTACCGCGCCCGCGTCCGCCGCGACCCGACGGACATCGAGGCGCGTGTTCGGCTTGCGCAGGTTCTCGTCCAGCTCGCGGCTGCGACCGGCCGCGAGGCCGAGTTCATCCCCGAGGCGCGCGAGAACCTGGACCGAGCCCTCGCGCAAGACTCCACGCACTACTACGCACTCACGCTTCAGGCGAGCCTGCTCAACACGCTGCACCAGTTCGAAGACGCCCGCGACCTCTCGCAGCGCCTGCTGCGCCGCTTCCCCGCTCACTCGTACACCCACGGCACGCTCATCGACGCACTCGTCGAGCTCGGCGAGTACGACGAGGCGACGCGTGTCTCGGACCGAATGCAGGCCCTCCGGCCGGGCCTGCCCGCCTACTCGCGCGCGAGCTACCTCCGCGAGCTCAACGGCGACACCGACGGAGCCATCGCCGCGATGCGGATGGCGGCCGACGCCGAGCCCGGCGGGCGCCTCGGGCGCGCGTGGGCCCTGCTGAACCTCGGCAACCTCTATCTCGGGCAGGCCAAAGCCGACACCGCCGCGTTCATCTTCACCGGCATTCTGGAAGAGCGGCCGTCGTTCGCACCGGCTGTCGCCGCGCTCGGCCATGTCGCGCTCGTCAAGGGCGACGCCGCCGGGGCCGTCCGCCGCCTCGAAGAGGCCCGCGCGATGGCCCCCTCTGAGGCCACGGACGAGTTGCTCGCGCAGGCGTACACCGCGCTGGGAGATGCCGACAAGGCCGCACAGGCCGAGGCGCGCGTGCTCGCTGGCTTCGCGGCCTTCCGCGCAGCCGGCGAGATCGTCGACATGGAAGAGGCAGACTACCTCGCCGACCACGACCGCGATCTCGACCGGGCGCTCCAGATGGCGGCGACACAGGTTCGCCGCCGGCCGGGCCACCTGCACGCCAACGAGACGTACGCCTGGACCCTGTTCAAGAACGGCCGCGCTGCCGACGCCATCCCGTTCATCCGCCGCGCGATGCGCTTGAACACGGGCGATGCGATGGTCCACTACCGCGCCGGCCGCATCTACGAGGCGGCGGGTCAGCGTGCTGAGGCCGCCGAGCAGTACTCCCTCGCCCTCGCGGCCAACGTCCACATCGAGAGCGGCGAAGCCGCCGCCGACGCCCGTCAGCGGCTCGCCGGGCGAGGCGGCCGGCCCGCGGCCGCGGGCGCAACGGCGACCGCGCCCTCCGGGACGGCTGAGTCCTCCTCGTAGATGCGCGGCGCGCCCCGGGCCAGGCGACGCGGCGGCCACGCGCTCCGGGTGCGTGTGGCCGCCGTCGTCGTGCTCGGCGGCTACCTCGCCGTCTTGGGCGCGACGACGACGGGGCACGGCCTGCGCCTTGCCCTCCACCTCATCGCCGAGCACCACGAGGCGCACGAGCACGACGAACCCGAGGCAGACCATCATGACGACGATCATCACGATCCGGACGAAGATCACCACGATCACGACGCGGACCACGATGACACGCCGCACGCCCACCGCGGGCGCGTCCACACGCACCACGAGGAGCCGCCACCGCCGGCCTGGCTGAGCGTCTCGCTGGACAAGCACGTCGGCCCTCCGGACTACCGCATGCCCTCGCCGTGCCCGGTCCGGAGGGCGGCTGTGCTCTGTCCGCAGGCGCCGCCGGCCGCTGTCGTCGTAGCCGTGGAGGTGCCGCCGCCGCGCCGGGAGGCATGACCCCAAGCCCGGTGACGCCGGGCCCCGCCGGTGCGTGTCCGCACCGCGCATTCGCCAGACGCCCCGTCCATGACGGTGGCCGGGGTCCCGCTGTGCGGACCCGGCACGGCGCCTGCATGCCATCCCTCCCGACAGTTCCCACTCGTGATCCGACTGCTCTCCTCGCACCAGGGCCGCCTCAGACGGCCGCTCCCGATTCTCATCCTCCTGCTCGGCCTCGCGCCCACACTCCACGCCCAGACCGGCCGCATCGCCGGCACCATCACCGACGCCTCGGACGGCACCCCGGTCGGCACCGTGACCGTCGAGGTCGGTAGCCTCCGCGCCGCGACTTTGGCAGACGGACGCTTCGAGATCCCTGGCGTGCCGGCAGGCCTCGTTACGGTCGAAGCTCGCCGCGTCGGCTACGCGCCTGCGCTGCGGAGCGTCACCGTGCGCGCCGGCGAGACGGTCCGCCTCGACCTCGCCCTGACGCCGACCGGCTTCGGCGAGGCCGTCATCGAAGGCCGCGCGACCGACCTCGTTGGCAGCGCAGGCGCAGCGTCCGAGGGCCACGTCGGGCAGGACCAGATAGCGCCGCGGCCGATCCTCCGGACGGGCGAGGTGCTCGAAACCGTGCCCGGCCTCATCGTGACTCAGCACAGTGGCTCGGGCAAGGCCAACCAGTTCTTCCTGCGCGGCTTCAACCTCGACCACGGGACCGACTTCTCGGCCTCGCTCGAGGGCGTCCCGTTCAACCTCCCAACGCACGCCCACGGCCAGGGCTGGCTGGACCTCAACAGCCTCATTCCCGAGCTCATCGACCAGATCGCGTTCGCGAAGGGCCCGTACGACGTCCGCACGGGGGACTTCTCGACGGCCGGCAGCGCCCGCATCCGGCTCGTGCGGCGCCTCGACCGCGGCATCGCCCGCGCCGACGGAGGCACGGACGAGTACGGCCGCGTGCTCCTCGCGCAGTCGACGCCGCTCGGCCGCGGCGACGCGCTCGGCGCGCTCAACGTGCAGTACACGAACGGGCCGTGGGACAGTCCGGAGAACAGCCTCCTCCTCAGCGGCGTCGCCAAGTACTCGACGGGAACGGACCGCGCCGGGGCCTCCGTCACGGCGATGGGCTACCTCAACGAGTGGAACTCGACCGACCAGGTCGCCCTCCGCGCCGTCGACACAGGCCTCATCTCGCGTCTCGGCGCGCTGGACCCGAGCGACGGCGGCCGGACGAGCCGGCTCACGCTCGTCGGGCAGATCACCCGCGCGACGCCAGGCAGTTCACAGACGCAGGCGAGCGCGTACGCCGCCTACTACGACCTCAACCTGTTCTCCAACTTCACCTACTTCCTCGATGACCCCGTCCGCGGCGACCAGTTCGAGCAGGCCGACCGGCGCGCTTACGGCGGGGCGAACGCCTCGCAGACGTGGTTCAACGCGCTCGGTCGCGGCGGCTCGAACACGCTCGGCGTGGACCTCCGGCACGACCAGATCTTCCAGGTCGGCCTGTTCAACACGGACGAGCGCGTCCGCTTCAACACCGTCCGCGACGACGAAGTGGGCGAGAGCAGCGCGGGCGTCTACGCCGAAAACTCGACGCGCTGGACCAACTGGTTCCGGACGACGGCCGGGCTGCGCGCCGACGTGTACCGGTTCGACGTGAAAAGTGATGTCGCGGCCAACTCGGGTGTCGCGACGGACGCGCTCGTGAGCCCGCGCCTGAGCGTCGCCGTCGGGCCGTGGCGCGGGACGGAGGGCTACCTCAACCTCGGGACGGGCTTTCACAGCAACGACGCCCGCGGCACCACGATCACCGTCGACCCGGCCGCGGGGACGCCTGTCGATCGTGCCGACCCGCTCGTGCGGACGCGCGGGGCCGAGGTCGGGGCCCGGACCACCGCCCTGCCGGGCCTCCAGTCCACGCTCGCGCTGTGGACCATCGCGCTCACGTCCGAGCTCGTCTTCGTCGGCGACGCGGGCGGGACCGAGGCGAGCGACGCGACGCGCCACACGGGCGTCGAGTTCAACAACTACTACGCCGCCGCCGACTGGCTCAACCTCAACCTCGACGTCGCGCTCACGCGCTCGCGCTACACCGAGGGCGAGGACACGTTCATCGAGAACTCCATCGGGCGCATCGTCACCGGCGGCGTCTACGCCGGCCGCGCGACGGGTCCGCTCGCGAGCCTCCAGCTGCGCCACTTCGGCCCCCGCCCGCTGACGGGCGACGGCGCCGTCACATCGGGCGCGACGACGCTCGTCAACGTCAAGGCCGGCTACCGCTTTCGCGACGTGGCGCTCGCGCTCGACGTGCTGAACCTGCTGGACTCGCACGCGGCCGACGTGAGCTACTACTACCCGTCGCGCCTGCCCGGCGAGGCCGCGGAGGGCGTCGAGGACTTGCACGTCCACCCGGTCGTCCCGGTCACGGCCCGCCTCACGGCGGTGTACCGGTTCTAGGGGCAGCTCACGGTTTTGGCGTGAGGGCAGAGAA
>DASVSE010000317.1:0-2037 GCA_036388235.1 Rubricoccaceae bacterium
TGCCGTGAATGCCCGCGACGCGGTTGTAGGCGACGAGGAGCGCGAACGTCCCACCGACGAGGGCGGCGAGGCGCGCGGGCGAGGCCGTCATGCCGACCGCCCACATCTCCATCGTGTAGAACAGCGGCAGGCTGAACAGGAGGCCCCCGCCGACGCCGCGCGCGTACTCCTGGAGCGACTGCGAGATGGGGCGGGACACGGGCGGGGCGAGGGAGCCGGCGAAGGTACGCGCCGGCGTCGCGTCAGCCCGCGAGGGCGTCCAGCGCGACGCCCCTGGTCGTGATAGTGTCCTCGGCGAGCCTGACCGTGAGCGAGGAGACGAGCACGTCCGCGCCGAAGGCCATCACGCCGGTGGCGATGCGGGCTGGGACGGCGAGGGCGTACGCGACGACGGCGCCGAGCTGGAGCGCAGGCCCCAGAGGCCGGGCTGGAGTTACCGCAGAAGCGGCGGCATCAGAGCGCGACGACTGCGGCGCTGTGCGGCCCGAGCACGAGCCGCGCGCCTGACACGGTTGCCTCGCCGACGACGAGGGCCGGGGGGCCGGAAGCGTCGACCGACTGCTCGGCATCCGAGACGTTGACAGCGACCGTCACGGCATCGGCACCGCGGCCGCGGCGGTAGACGAGAAGCCCGTTCGCGTCGTCGCGGACGAGCCACTCGACGGGCGCGTGGGCGAGCGTCTCGGCGTGGGCGCGGCGGAAGCGGGCGAGGGCGGCCGTGAAGCCGACGAGGTCGGCGTCGGGCGCGACGGGCGTAGGGCGGACCGCGCGTCCGAGCGCGTCGCCGGCTTCGTCGGCGTAGGCGTGGTCCGGCCAGAGCATGGGGCGGCGGCTGTCGGGGTCGTCGCCACCCCACATGCCCGCCTCGTCGCCGTAGTAGACGATGGGTGCGCCGGGGAGGGTGAACTGGAGCGTTCTGTAGAGGCGGAGCGCGCGGCCGGCGTCGGGGCCGGGCTGCGAGCCGAGGTAGGCCGGCGTCTCGCGGAGATTCTCGCCCTGCTTGTAGCGCGCGCGCGGGTTGGCGAGCGTCGTGAGCAGGCGGGGCGTGTCGTGCGAGCCCGACATGGCCCACGAGGCCGCGAGGCGGTCGGGCGGGAGCGCGGCCCAGACCGAGTCGAGGTGGGCTGCGAGTCGCGTCGGGGCGATCTGGGGGCCGCCGGGGAGGACGAAGCGGCGGAGCGGCTCGAACGGGCGGTAGTGCATGACGCCGTCGAAGGCGCCGAGGTACGGCGCGGGGTCGGACATGACGTTCGGCCAGCGCTGCCACCAGATCTCGCCGATGAGGAGCGCGTCGGGGTTGACGCCTTTGACGACGTCGCGGTAGCGATTCCAGAAGCCGAGCGGGACCATCTCGGCGACGTCGAGCCGGAAGCCGTCGAGGCCGTCTCGGGGGTCGCCGTCGCCATCGGGATCCAGCCAGCGGCGCGAGACGGCGAAGATGTGCTGCGCGACGGGTTCGACGAGGTCGCCGTCGTAGGGGATGCCTTCGCCGGGGTTGCCCGTCAGGTTCACCTCGCGCCACTCGGGGAGCTCGGGGACGCCGGCCCAGCCTGAATAGGCGAACTCGGACGTGTCGGGCGTGGCCGGGTCGTCCCAGCGGTCGATGCGGTACCAGCCGGCGTAGGGGCTCGCCTCGCCAAGGGCGAGGACGCTCTGGAAGGCCGGGTGAGCGCTCCCGGTGTGGTTCCACGAGTAGTCCAGCACGACGCGCATCCCGCGGGCGTGGGCGGCTCGGACGAGGTCGAGAAACAGGCGGTCAGCGGACGTGAACGTCCACGTCTCGGGCCGGAGGAGGTTTTCTCGGGCAATGGCGGCCCGGTCACCGGCCGGATCCGGCCCCATGTCGGGGTCGATGTGGCGGAGGTCGGCGGCGTCGTACTTGTGGAGGCTCGGGGAGGCGTTGAGCGGGTTGAGGTAGAGGGCCGTCACGCCGAGGGAGTCGAGGTAGCCGAGGCGGTCGATGATGCCCTGGATGTCGCCGCCATAGCGGCGGAGGAAGACGGTCGTGTACGGCTCGCCGGGCGCGAGGCGGCGGGC
>DASVSE010000318.1:0-7035 GCA_036388235.1 Rubricoccaceae bacterium
CCTCGCCGGGCTGGCCGTGACGGTCGTCTCGGGGCTGCCCCGCTCGGGGACGTCGATGCTGATGCAGATGCTCGTCGCCGGAGGCCTGCCTCCGTTCACCGACGGGGCGCGCACGCCCGACGCGAGCAACCCGCGCGGCTACTTCGAGCACGAGCGCGTCAAGGCGCTCGCGACCGACACCGGCTGGGTGCCCGACGCCCACGGTCACGTCGTCAAAGTCGTCGCGAACCTGCTGCCGCGGCTCCCGGCAGGGCCGAAGTACCGCGTCGTCATGCTGGACCGCGACATCGGCGCCGTGCTGCGCTCGCAGACGGCGATGCTCGCCCGTCTCGGCCGGCCTGCTGCCGACGAGGGCCTCCTCCGAGCCGTCTTCGAGGGCCAGTTCCGCTCCGCCCTGCGGTGGGCGGAGCGCACGCCCGGCGCCCAGGCGCTTGTCGTTGCCCACGCCGACGCGATCGCATCTCCAGGGGCCACGGCGGCCGCCATTGCAGACTTTCTCGACCCTGGCCTCCCCTCTCCGCTGGACCGCGCCGCGATGGCCGCCGCAGTCGACCCATCGCTCCACCGCGAGCGCGCCTGACCCATGTCCGACCGCCTCGCCTCTCGCGTCCTCCTTATCGGGTGGGACGCCGCCGACTGGACCACGATCGACCCCCTGCTGGAAGCGGGCCTGATGCCGTCGCTCGCGGGACTTGTCGGGCGCGGCGTCCGCGGCAACCTCGCCACGCTGGACCCGCCCTTCTCGCCGATGCTGTGGACGAGCATCGCGACGGGACACACGGCCGACCGCCACGGCATTCTGCACTTTACGCAGCCGCGCGACGACGGGCAGGGCGTGCGGCCCGTGCTGGGCTCGAGCCGCAAGACGAAGGCGCTGTGGAACATCCTCACGCAGAACGGCCTCCGCTCGAACGTCGTCGGGTGGTGGCCGAGCCACCCGGCCGAGCCGATCCGCGGCGCAATGGTCTCGGACCTGTTTCAGAAGGCGACCGCTCCCGTCCATCTCGAGTGGCCGCTCACGCCGGGTACAGTCCATCCGCCCGAGCTCGCCGAGACGCTCGCGACGCTCCGCATCCACCCGGGCGAGCTCACGGCGCACCACCTGCTGCCGTTCCTGCCGCGCCTTGCCGAAATCGATCAGCGAGAGGACACGCGGGCCGTACGCGTGGCAAAGATTCTCTCCGACGCGTCGAGCGTCCATGCGGCGGCGACATACCTCATGGAGACGACGGAGTGGGATCTGACGGCTGTCTACTACGACGCCATCGACCATTTCGGGCACAGCTTCATGAAGTACCCTCCGCCGCGAATGGCGCACGTCTCCGAACGCGAGTTCGCGCTCTACCAGGACGTCGTCGTCGCCGGCTACCGCTTCCATGACATGATGCTCGGCCGGCTGCTGGAGCTCGCGGGTCCGGACGCAACGGTGATTCTGCTCTCAGACCACGGCTTCCACTCGGGCACGCTCCGGCCAACCGAGATCCCGAATGTTCCGGGCGGTCCTGCCGTCGAGCACCGTCAGTACGGCGTGCTGTGCATGGCCGGTCCGGGCATCCGCACGGACGAGCGCGTCTTCGGGGCGGGCCTGCTCAACATCGCCCCGACGGTACTGACGCTCTTGGGCCTGCCCGTCGGAGCCGACATGGCGCCGCCGCTCGTGCAGGCCTTCGAGTCGCTGCCGAAGATCGAAACCGTCCCCTCGTGGGAGGAGGTCCCCGGCGAGGCTGGACTGCACGACGGCGACATGCAGCTGGACCCGTGGGCCGAGCAGGAGGCACTCCAGCAGCTCGTCGAACTGGGCTACATCGAGGCCCCGGGCGAAGACGCCGCCGCCGCCGCCGAGGACGCACGCTTGCACGGCGCGTTCAACCTTGGCCGCGTCTACTTCTCGACGGGCCGTGCCGCACTCGCCGTGCCGCTGTTCGAGCAAATGGCTGCAGTCGAGTCCGAGCACGCGGCGTACTACGGCCTCTGGCTCGCGCAGGCGTACGTCGCCACGGGTGATCTGGACCGGGCCTGGGCGACCGTCGAGCGCGTGCGCGCGCTGCCAGACGCGGCAACGGGAGCTTTGGACCTGCTCACCGTAGATCTGCTCATCGCCCGCGGCGACGTAGACGCGGCGCTTGACCTGCTCGCGAGCGATGCCGTGCCCCGGACGGTCGACATGTGGTTGCGGCGCGGGGAGATCCTGCTGCGCCAGCAGTTTCCCGACGACGCCGAGGATGCCTTTCGTCATGCCCTCTCGCTAGACCCTGACGAGGCGCGCGCGCACCACGGGCTTGCCAAGGTTCACATTCAACGCCACGAGTACCAGCAAGCTGCGGATGCGGCCCTGGTCGCGATCGGGCACCTGTATTTCTACCCCGAGGCGCACTTTCACCTCGGTGTCGCGGTGCTGCGGTTGGGCTGGGCCGAGCGCGCCGCGCAGGCCTTCGAGGTTGCGCTTCAGCAGCGGCCAGGGCTCGCCCAAGCGCGCCGCTGGCTCGCCCGGGTCTATCACGAGTATCTGCGGCAGCCCGAACGCGCGCAGCAGGTGCTGGCTGAGGGCCCTAGGGCAGCCCCTATCCCGTAGATTCGATCCCCCGGCGGGCTTATCATTCCCCACACCATCCTTCCCAAGCCCACCATGGCTTCTTCGACACTCCCTTCGTCTTTCCTGAAAGACTCCGTCTGGTACGCTGCTGCTGCTGCTGCCGTCACCGGCATCGCCGTGCAGGACGCGTCCGCTCAGGTTCGCTACCGCGACATCGCTGATGTCACCGTAGAGGACACCTTCGTTGGCGGCGCAGCTAACCCGATCACGGGTCCGCTCTTCGACTTCGACAACGACGGCGACGCCGAGCTTCTCATCGGCGAGGTCGAGGCGGGCTCGTACACCATCGGCCTGATCCGTCCGACGACCACGAGCCCCGTTGATACGGGCGCGGACACGGGGACGCGGGCCGTCGGCAACACCATCGCCGGGTTCGGTTATTTCCGTCCGCTCGCCGCTGGCGCATCGGTTGGGCCGAACGCAGCGTTCATCACGGACCCGAACCCGTCGTTCACGTTCAACGGCGACGACCCGAACGCATTCATCGGCGCCGGCGACGTCTACATCGGCATTGAGTTCACGCTGAACGGGGCGCCTGCGCTGCACTACGGCTGGATCCGCGTCAACATGGCCGCCGAGGGCACGATCACGGTCAAGGACCTCGCATACAACGCGACCCCGGGCACGGCCATCATGGCCGGCAACATGGGCGTCGCGACCGAGCCCGATGCACTTGCCGAGGGCTACCGCTTCTCGCCGCTCGCGCCGAACCCGACGACCGGCGTGTCGTCGTTCGATCTCACCGTCGGTCAGACCGAGACGGTCCACGTCGAGGCCTTCGACGCACTCGGCCGCTCGGTCGCCGTCCTCCACGACGGGCCACTCGCCGCGGGCCAGACGAGCCGCATCGCGCTCGACGCCGCGGACCTTCCGGCCGGCGTGTACGTGGTTCGCGTCTCTGGCGACTCTTTTGTGACCGCCCGCCGCGTGACAGTCGCCCGCTAAGCGGACGCTCTAACGCGGCGACGCCCGGACCTGCATCGTACAGGTCCGGGCGTCGCCCGTTTTAAGCGGTTGGTCGCAGCGTCAGTCGAGCCCGAACACCTCTTCCTTGAGCGTCGAGAAGTCGATCGGCTTGGTGAGATACCCTCGGGCCCCGCCTTCGAGCGCCGTCGTCTTGAGCTGGCCGTCATCATAGGCCGTCACCATGTAGACTTCGAGGCCGGGAAACTCGCCGCGCACGGCCGAGAGCAGTTCGAGGCCGCTCATCCCCGGCATGTTGATGTCTGACAAGACCACAACCACATCTGCTGCCGCCCCGTGACGGAGCTTGTCGAGCGCCTCCTGGCCGCTCGTCGCGAAGACGAACTCGAGCAGTCCCTGGCGCACCTCGCGACGAAACTTCTGCGTGAACAAAAACTGGACGTCGCTTTCATCGTCGACGACGAGGGCGCGAATCGGAGTCGTAGCGTCGGGCATGCTGGGCGGGTCGTTTGGAGGGCACAATACTCTTTTGCAACGGCCCTGAGTTCGCATATCGCGTTCAACAATGGCTTTTCATCGCGCTCCCGGACTTTCCCTATGCCTTCTAGTGCGATGCCGCCCCTAGGACGTCTTCACGTCGTGACGGACACCGAGTTGCAGACCCGGCACTCGCACGCCGCGCTTGCACGGCTGGCAGCGCTGGGTGGAGTCGAAACCGTGCAGTTCCGGCAGAAGCACGGTTCGATGCGTGAGCGCTGGCGAATGCTCACGGAGACCGCCGATGTGTGCCAGAGTATCGGCGTCCCGCTGATCGTGGACGACCACGCCGACCTTGCACTCGCCGTCGGATCAGGCCTCCATGTCGGCCAGGAGGATCTGCCCGTGACGGTTGCGCGGCTCTTGCTCGGCGGCTCTTCGACAGTCGGAGCGACTGCCTCGACCGCTGCAGAGGCCCGTGAGGCTGAGGCGGCGGGCGCGAGCTACATCGGCTTCGGACCCGTGTTCGGGACCACGTCCAAGGCCAACCCGGCTCCCGCGCCCGGGCTACATGGCCTTGCCGATGCGTGCGCGGCGGTCAGCATCCCCGTCGTGGCCATCGGAGGCATCACGCCTGCACACGTGGGCGACGTCCTCGCGGCGGGCGCGTGGGGCATCGCCGTCCTCTCGGCCATCGTGTGCGCGCCGGACGTGACGGCAGCCGCGGCCACCTTCCGCGACGCGATTGAGGCCGCCCGCTAGCTACCTCAGATTTGCCGCGAGGAAAGCCGTCGTGCGCGTCCACGCGTCCGTGGCCGCGGCCGGGTTGTAGCTCTGGCCCGACGGGTTGGCGAAGGCATGCCCTGCTCCCGGGTAAATGTGGAACTCGTGCTCGACGCCGGCCTGCGTCAGCGCGGCGTCAAACGCCGAGACAGCCGTGAGCGGGATCGACGTGTCGGCCTCGCCGTAGAGGCCAAGGACCGGCATCTGGAGCGGACGAAGCGCGGCCGCATCGGACGGCGGGTTGCCACCATAGTAGATCACGGTCGCATCGATCTCGGTCGGAAGCGCGAGCGCGGCCTGAAGGGCCTGGTTGCCGCCGAAGCACCACCCGAGCACGCCGACGCGTTCGGCGCCACGGTTGGTGAGGTAGGCGTACGCCTGGCGCAGGTTGTCCTGCAACTGGTCTGGCGCCGCGAACGCCGCCTGCATGAGCGCCATCGCAGCATCGGGCGTGGCGGCCGCCTCGCCGCCGTAGAGGTCGACGGCTAGGACGGCATAGCCCTCGTTGGCGTAGCGCGCGGCCATCGCGCGGATGTTGTCGTTGAGGCCCCACCACTCGTGGACGACAATCAGGCCCGGAAGCCCTGGCGCAGCCCCGCGCGGCGTCACGAGCGTGCCCGAGACCGGCTGGCCGCCGACGGTCGCGTAGGTCACAGTCTCTGAGACGACGTCGAGCGCCTCGGCGCCGGCCGCTGCGCCAGAGGCAGTCGGCGTCTCGCCGTCGTGCTGGTGGCGCATCTCGCCGGCATAGCCGCCGTCAGGTGCCGATGCGGGCGTGGACGCAGACGTGTCGGCCGGCGCAGTCGTCTGGCACGCCGAGGCGGAGATGAGAAGGGCGGTCGCGAGAACAAAGAGGCGGGACATGCGGGGCGTCGGGAAAGGAGCGCCTCGCACGCCACGCCGCGGTCGTCGTTCCAACAAGGGTCGCGCGGGCCCTTCAGCCGCCAATGCCCGACGCGATCAGCAACTCGATGTCGCGGTGTGGCATCCCGAACATCGTCGCGAGGCTCTTCTTGGTGAGGTGCCGGCGGTACACGTACGTCCCCGTCCGGAGCGAGACGTTGGTCCAGAGCGCGTCGTTGACCGAGCCGGCGTCGCCGATGTCGAGCAGGTACGGCGTGAGCGCGTTTGAGAGCGCGTACGTCGCCGTGCGGGCGACGGACGACGGCAGGTTGGGGACGCAGTGGTGCACGACGCCGTGCGCCGTGAACGTCGGGGCGTCGGGCGTCGTCGGGCGGGAGGTCTCGATGCATCCGCCCTGGTCGATGACGAGGTCGACTACGACCGAGCCGGCGCGCATCGAGGCCACCATTTCCTCGGTCACGACGACCGGCGAGCGCTGGCCCTGCGCCATCATGGCCCCGATGACGACGTCGGCCCCGGCGACGGCCTGGCGGACGTACTGGGGGTTGGCCATGGCTGTGGTGACGCGGCGGTCGAGCGTGTGTTCAATCTGGCGGAGGGCCGGCAGGTCGGTGTCCAGCACGACGGTATGGGCGCCGAAGCCGATGGCGGTCCGGGCCGCCCACTCGCCGATGACGCCCGCGCCGAGGATGACGACGCTCGCGGGAGGCACGCCCGAGATGCCGCCGAGCATGAGGCCGCGCCCGGGGCGGCCGTCGGCCTGCGAGCCGGATTCCAGCAGGCGTGCGGCCGTCTGGACGGCCATCGAGCCCGAGATCTCGTGCATCATGCGCACGATCGGCAGCGTGCCATCGGCGTCGGCGATAAACTCGAACCCGATGGCCGTCGCGCGGAGGTCCATCAGGCGCCGCAGCGTGTCCGGCCGGAGGTCGCCGAGGTGGAGCGCCGACAGGATGACCTGCCGCTCCTGCATCAGGGCGAGTTCGTCCTCGCGAGGCGGAAAGACCTTCGCGATCAGGTCCGACTGGCCGTAGACCTCCGCCGGGGATAGGACGACCGAGCAGCCGGCGTCTGAGTACTCGTGATCCGCAAACTGGGCGGCCTTGCCCGCCCCGGCTTCGATGCGGACCTCGTGGCCGTTGGCGACGAGGAGACCGGCGGCATACGGCGCGAGCGCGACGCGGCGCTCGCCGTTGGGCGCCTCGCTCGGGATGCCGATCCGCAGCCGCGTCGTGAGGTCCGCGACGGCCGCGCGCTGCTCGCGCGGGATGAGGACGGGGTCGGCCTGGAGGCCCGGGAGTTCCATGCCGCTGGAGTCGGTTGCCGGAAGGTACGGGCAGCGCCCCGGGGGTGGCCCGCACTTCCCGAACGGCGTGGCCCTTCCCTACCCTCGC
>DASVSE010000319.1:0-2128 GCA_036388235.1 Rubricoccaceae bacterium
GACCCACATCAACCGCCGCGCGGCCCTCCTCGACGAGGCCTTCGCCCTCACCGAACGCGGCGTGACTGTGGACCTGACGGCCTTCCCGACCGACGGTGCCGACGGCGGCCTGCTTCCGGGCGACCGCGAGGTCTCGGCCGCCGACGCCGTCGTGCGCTTTCTCAACGCCGGCCTCCCGCTCGAGCGTCTCACGGTCTCGTCCGACGGCGGCGGCTGCCTGCCGACGTTCGACGGGCAGGGCGAGATGCTCCGGATGGGCTTCGCCACGTCCGCCTCGCTCGCGGATCTGCTCGCGGACCTGCTCGCGCGCGGCGTCCCGCTCGAACAGGCCCTCGCGCCGCTCACGCGGACGCCCGCTCGCTTGCTGCGCCTGCGCTCCAAAGGTGCCGTCGCTGTCGGGATGGACGCCGATCTCGTCCTGCTCGGCCCCGACGGTCGCCCCGCCGACGTCATGGCGCGCGGCCGGTGGCACGTCCGCGACGGCCGGCCCGTCTTGCGCGGCCTCTTCGAGGCGTAGCTCCACCAAGGAGACGCCTGCCCCTGATTTCTGTCCCCCACCCCGATGCCCTCCCCGACGACCGGCGACACGCCCCGCGGCTTCATCCTGCCCATCGGCGGCGCCGAAAACAAGGTCGGCGACCGCGCCATCCTGCGCCGCTTCGTTGAGCTCGCCGGCGGGTCCGACGCGCGCCTCGCCATCATCCCGACGGCGAGCGAGATGGCCGACACCGGTGACTTCTACGCGGCCCTCTTCCACGACCTCGGCGCCGCGCACGTGGACGTGCTCCCGATGACCGAGCGCGCCCACGCGCAGCGTGCGGACTACCTCGCGGCCGTCCAAGGAGCGACGGGCGTCTTTATCACGGGTGGCAACCAACTGCGCCTCTCGACGATCCTGGGTGGGACGCCGCTCTCACAGGCCATCCGGCGGCGCAACGCCGCCGGCGTGCCCGTCGCCGGGACGTCGGCGGGGGCCGCAATCATGCCCGAGCACATGATCGCCGGCGGCGAGCCCGGGGCTACGCCGACGGCCGACGGCGTGCTGCTCGCGCCCGGTCTGGGCCTGACCAACCGGCTCATCATCGATCAGCACTTCCGCCAGCGCGACCGCCTCGGACGGCTGCTCTCCGCCGTCTCGTTCAACCCGTTCGCCGTCGGCGTCGGGCTCGACGAGGACACGGCCCTGTGCCTCGGGCCCGACGGCTCGTTCGAGGTCTACGGCTCGGGCGCGGTGACGATCGTCGATCCCGGTGACCTCGTCTACTCGTCGATGGACACGGCCGTCGCCGGCGAGCCGATCAACCTTATCGGCCTCAACCTGCACATTCTCGGGGCCGGAGGCCGCTTCGACACCACGTCGCGCTACGCCTTCGCGCCCCCGCGCCCCATCCCGGAGTGGGAGCTAGACGAGGCCGCCGAGGGGCCCGGCCCGAGCACAGCCGGCGACCGGCACGAGGCCTAGCGGAGATGTGAGGCCTGTGGTGGAGCTGGCCCCGTCAGGCCATATCGCCCGCCATCACGACACGAGCCGTCACGATGAGCTGCCCGGCGTGGCGCTGCGTGTGCTCGGCCGCGTGAACGAGCAGCCCGAGGACGGTCGATGGCAGGGCCTTCCGCCCGACGGTCCGGGCGTCGAAGGCAGTCTCGGTAGGAGTCTGCCGCAACGCGTCTGTGAACCGCTCGGCGGCTCTGCGGACCGCCGCCACAAGGTCGGCCGTCGACTCGGGTCCGTCTGCCCCCTCAACTGCGAGAGCGGCGAACTGCTCGGGCGAGAGCGCCTCTCCGCGGGCATAAGTCGCCATGCGGTCCAGCACGCCCACGATGTGCCGCAGGTGGAACCCCACGGACGCGACGCCGGCCGGTCTCGCCTCCAGACTGGCATCGGGAAACGCGGTGAGCGCCGCGCCGATGTCCTCGACGGCATGCTGGAGGGCGTGCGCGATCGGCTGAAAGACTGGAGCGACGCCCGCGACGGGTCCTCGGAGCCATGGCTCAGGCGGGACGAACATGGCAAATCGGGTGAGGCAGTGGCCGTCTGACCGGCGCGACAGGCCGCGGATCCGGGACGCCGCGTGTTCCAACGCAGAACCGTGACATGTCTAGCGTCATGCGGACGCAGTTTCGGCCG
>DASVSE010000320.1:0-2372 GCA_036388235.1 Rubricoccaceae bacterium
CTGTCATGGCCCTACCACCGTGAACCCTAGCGGCGCGCCAAGACGATCACCGCGCGGTGCGCCTCGGTCCGGCCACCTTCGGCGTCGACGGCTTCGAGGAGCACGATGTAAAGACCTGCGCGCAGGCGGCGGCCGTCGGCGTCGGTGCCGTCCCAGGTCACCGTTCCGGTAGAGCCAGAGAGGCGGCCGTCTTCGATCTCCCGCACCATCCGCCCGCCACCGTCGAAGATGCGGACGCGGACGAGCCCGGCCGGCGCGTCGAGCGTGTACGTGATCTCGGCCGCCTGACCTTCGTCTGGGGCGAACGGGCTCGTAACCGTGATGGCGTCGCCGCGGGGGACCGCCGGGCCGGCGATGCTCAGCGTGTTGGCGCGGCCGGGCGTCCCGCCCGAGGCGTCGAGCGACGACGACCAGTTGGAGCGCGCGTTGGAGGGGCCCGCCGGGTCGCGGCGTTCGAGCGAGATCCCCGTCGCGTCGTCCAACTCGGCCCGGTGCCAGCCAACGTCGTAGAAGACCGAGTCCACGGTCGCCCCACCCGAGCGCAGCACGACCGCCTCGCCCGAGTTGCTCAGGCTCAGGCTGGCCAGCTCGACGAACGGGACGCCAGGAAAGCGGGCCGCGAACGCGTCGCCGTCGCGGACGATGACGACAAAATCACCGGGCAGGACGAGCGTGGGCGTGTCTGCGAGCGGATCCGCGTCGGCGGGGTCGCCGTCGTCCAGCGTGACCGTGCGCAGGCCGAAGACGCGGTCCGTCGTCGTGTTGAAGAGCTCGAGGTATTCGCTGTCGCCCGTCTGCGGGTCGAACATGATCTCGTTGACGACGAGCTGCCCGGCGAGAGGCGTGTCGGTCGTGCCAAAGAGGACGCGCGCCGTCGCGCCGGTCTGCGTGTTGCCTGCGCGGTCCGTGAGGCCCGACACGGTCAGCGTGTAGACCTGCCGCTCGGCGAGCGGGCTGGCAAACGTGAGGACAGCGGCGACGGCAACCCCGCCGTCCGTCTCGACGGTGACCGAAGCCGGCGCGCCGAGCCCGCCGTCGAGCGTGTACGTCGCAGCCTGTGCCGAGGCAACGGTGACCGGCTCGGTAAACTCGACGCGGACCGTGACGGCGTCGGTGGTGAAGGCGCTGATGCCGGGCGGGGTCGTGTCGGGTGTGAACGCCAGGGCGACACTCGTCGTCGCGGTCGTGTTGCCGAGCAGGTCGCGCAGGCCCGTCGCCGTCACGGTCGCGTTGCCCGCGAGTGGGGCGGCGAGTGTGAGGGTGACGGTGAGCGCATCGGCGTCGTAGACGGCGCCGGTGACGGTCGCGCCCGAGACTGTGAAGGCCGAAGCCGTGACGGTTGCCGGGTCGACGGGCTCGTCGAGCGTGACGGTGACCGTCCGCCCATCGGGCGAGACGGCAGCAGCGGCAAGGGACGGGCCGGCCGTGTCGGGTGCGAAGACGCTGTTCTGGCGGCCGGGCGTCGCCCGCGAGGGGTCCGTCGACGTCGCGAAGTTGCGGGCCGACGTGCTCGGCCCGTTCGGGTCCTTCCGCTCCAGAGACGCGTCGACGCCGCCCCACGAGCTGCGGTACGGCACGGCGTCGATGATCGTCCCGTCGGGCAGGAGCAGGGCGGGCCGGTCCGTGTCGTTGTTGAGCGTCGGGAAGCCGGCGACCTGCACGAACGGGACGCCGGGATACGCGGCGGAGAAGGCGGCGGCGTCGCGGCCGATCACGACGAACCCGCCGGGAGGGACCGACGTCGAGGGGATTGCGAGGGGCGCGCTCGCGGCGTCGGCGAAGCGCAGGGCCGACAGGTCGAAGGTGCGGTCAGTGGTCCGGTTGACGATCTCGACCCATTCATTGGTCGACGGCTGGTTCGACGGCGGGTCGAACATGATTTCGTTGATGACCAGGTCACGCGGGCCGGGCACGTCGAACTGGCCGAAGAAGAACGTCGTCTGAGCCGTCGTGATGGCATTCCCGGCGGAATCTGCGACGCCGGTTACCGTCAGCGTGTAGCCGCGCGGGCCCGTGAGCGGCGCGCCGAGGGTAAGGCGGACGGCCGTTCCACCGGGCTGGAGCACGGCCGATGTGACGGAGATCGCGGGGCCACCGGCGCCCGAGACCGTGTAGTTCGACGCCTGCTGCGCCGTCGCGGGCGTGACGGGCTCGGAGAACGACACCTCGACCGTTGTCGCGTCGAGCGCCTCGGCGCCTGAGAGGGCCGGTGCAGTCGTGTCGACAGCGAAAATCGAGTTCTGGCGGCCGGGTGTTCCGCCGGCGGGGTCGGTCGTCGAACCGAAGTTGCTGGCCGCCGTGCTCGGGCCGGCCGGGTCGCGGCGCTCGAGGGAGCGTCCGACGCCGCCCCACGACGGCTGGTACGGCACCGC
>DASVSE010000321.1:0-1918 GCA_036388235.1 Rubricoccaceae bacterium
AGGCGGAGGGCGCTCAGCGGCCCATCCGCCGCCGAATGAGCGCCCAGTAGTTCACCGGGACGAGCCGCTCGATCACGGCGGCGGCTTTTGCGTCGGACCCGACGAGCACACGGGCCTTGCGGCGCTCGATGCCGCGCACGATCGTCTCGCCCGCGACCTCCGGCGGGAGCGTGAGGAGCCGGTTGGCCCGGGCACGTCCCCGGGCGGCCTCGTCTGCCGGGGTCGCCTTCGGCACCCGGGCGCCGTCCGCAATCGCCGTCGCGACGCCGCCCGGGTGCACGACGGTCACGCCGACGTTCGAGCCCTCCAACTCGTGTCGGAGCGCCATCGAGAATCCTCGGACGGCAAACTTGCTCGCCGCGTACGCGGTCTGCCCGGCCGGGGCGATGATCCCGTAGATGCTCGAGACGTTGACGAGCCGGGCGTCGTCGCTCGCCCGGAGGAGCGGGAGGAATGCCCGCGTCATGCGCACGACGCCCCAGAAGTTGACGCCGAAGAGCCACTCAAAGTCGGCCTCTTCCACGTCCTCGAACGTCCCGCCGAGGGCGACGCCGGCGTTGTTGACGAGCACGTCCACGCCCGTGTGCTCTGCCGTCACAGCGGCGGGGAGGGCCGACACGGCGTCGCGGTCGGCGACGTCGAGCCGGTGGGTGCTCACGCGGACACCATAGGTCCGGACGAGTGTCGCCGTCTCGGCCAAGCCCGCCTCGTTCAGGTCGGCAAGGGCGAGGTCGCACCCGCGCCGGGCGAGCGAGACGGCGACGGCACGGCCGATCCCGCTCGCGGCGCCAGTCACGACGGCCGTCCGGCCGTTCAGGTGCATCGTCGATCTCATATCGGGGTTCGTCGGGAAAGAGGAGGCGGTCCGAGATGCTTCGGGGCCGGCTCGAACTCCAGCACGCCGTCATCGAGCGCGCTGTACCGGAGGTCGAGCAGGTCGAGCGCGTAGTTCTGGCGAAGCCGCCACGGCCGTGCCGCGCCCTGCTGCGGGAGTCGGTCGAGCGCCCGCTGGACGTAGCCGGACGAGAAGTCGAGGATGGGCTCGCCGGCGGCCTCCGAGTCCCGCTGGCGGGGAGTCACCTGGGCGTAGCCGCGCCTCGCCATGTGGTTGAGGAGCCGGCAGACGTACTCGGCCGTGAGGTCGCACTTGAGCGTCCACGACGCGTTCGTGTAGCCCAAGGCGGAGGCGAGGTTCGGGACGTCGCTGTACATCGCCCCCTTGTACGCCGTCGTCTGCGCGAGGTCGACCGGCCGGCCGTCGACGACGAGGTCGAGCCCGCTCATGAGGCGGAGCGTAAGCCCGGTCGCCGTCACGACGAGGTCGGCCTCAAGGTGCGCGCCCGAGCGGAGTTGGACGCCGGTTTCCGTGAACGTCTCGATGTGGTCGGTCACGACGGAGGCGTGGCCCGAGCGGATCGCGGCGAACAGGTCGCCGTCCGGTGCCATGCACAGCCGCTGGTCCCACGGGTCGTAGCTCGGCGTGAAGTGCGTGCCGACATCGTAGTCCTGGCCGAGCTGCCGTTGCGTCCCCTTCAGCATGACCGCCTTGAACTGGGCCGGCCGCCTCCGCGCAATCTGGTAGAAGAGCATGCTGCGGAGCACGTTCTTCCACCGGGTGATTCCGTGGGCGAGCCGGCCGGGGAGGCGGCGCCGGAGCCGGTCCGCGAGGGCGTCCTCGGACGGCTGAGCCGCCACGTATGAGGGGGACCGCTGGAGCATCGTGACGTGGGCCGCGGTCTCCGCCATGGCCGGGACGAGCGTGACGGCCGTGGCCCCGCTCCCGATCACGACGACGCGCTGGCCGGCGTAGTCGAGCCCCTCCGGCCAGTGCTGCGGGTGGACAACCTGCCCGCCGAACAGGTCCATCCCGGGCCACGTGGGGGCATATCCCTGGTCATAGTCGTAGTACCCCGTGCAG
>DASVSE010000322.1:0-7512 GCA_036388235.1 Rubricoccaceae bacterium
GGCTCGTCCGACGCCGCGGGGGCGCTGCGGCTGCTCGCTCGCCTCTGGCATCTGGACGTGGCCGAGGCCGACCTGCACGCGCTCGCGGCCGGACTGGGCTCGGACGTGCCGGTCTTCCTGCTCGGGGCGCCGGCCCTCGCAACGGGCCGCGGTGAGATTCTGACCCCGCTTCTCGGCGATGACGGACGCCCCTGGCGCTGCCCCTTCACACTCGTCGTCGCCGTCCCGCCGGTCCACGTCGCTACGGCCGAGGCGTACCGCCTCGTCGTGCCCGATGCTCGCCCGCGACCGGATCTTCGCGCGGCCGTTCTCTCGGACGACCTCGGCCGATGGTCGCGCGATCTCACCAACGACTTCGAGGCGCCGCTCGTCGCCCGCCACCCGGAGATCGGCGCGGCCCGCGACGCGCTTCGCGCCGCGGGCGCAGGTTATGCCGCGATGTCAGGGTCGGGCAGTGCCGTCTTCGGCGCATTCGAGCGCCCCGGCGAGGCTGCAGAAGCCGCCCCCCGCCTTGCTGGCATGGGCTGCCAGACGTGGACCGACGCGGCCTAGCCCAGCCGCCGCGTCAGTCCAGCCCGTCGTCGAGGTCCAGCGCGGCCGCGACGAGGGCATCCTTGAGCTTGGCGAGCGTCTCGTGCTGGTCCACGTACCGCTCGACGGCGTCTCGAAGCGATGTGTCGGTGCGGACGGTCGTCCGCTGGCGGCGCACGACGGGCGGGGCGTCCCGCTCAATGGCGGCGACGGTGTCGGCGGCGGCGAGCGCTTCTCGGACCGCGCCGACGTCGACGCTCTGGTTCTCGTCTGCCGTGTACCGGACGCGCACGACAGCCTCAGAGACGTCATGGCGGGCGATCTCAGCGAGGACGGCGGCCGTCGGGTCTGCCGTGCCGGTCGCGTCGGCTTCGATGGGCAGAAAGCGTCGCGCGGGCGTGTCGACGAACGTGTAGCGCGTCGTTTTGCGCCCGTCCGCGCCCGGCGGGTCGATCTCGACGAGCACAAAGCCTTTGCGGTCGTCGTGCTCCTTGAACGAAATGCGCTCAATCGACGACGAGTAGACGACCGGCGGGCCCTCGCCGCGCTCGAACGCGTCGCGGTTGCGGTCCTGATAGCGGTGGATGTGACCCAGGGCGACGTAGTCGAACGCCGGGCGCCCATCCGGTGCCGCCGGCGTGAGCTGGGCGGCCGTAAACGTCGGCTCGTGGGCGATGAGCGAGGCGCGCTCCGACCCGCCGAGGTCCGCGCCCTGAACCGTGAGGTGGGCCGCGACGAGGGCCGGAAGGGACGGGTCGATCTCGGCGGCGCAGTCGCGGACGAAGCCGGCGTAGACGTCCTCGATAAACGTCCGGACCTCGTGGGGCGTCTTGGCGCGGTGCTCGTCGCGGGTGAGAATCTTGGAGCGGATCGGCCACGGAAGCGCGACGAGCTGGAGCGGCCCAGCGAGCGTCTCGATGGGCCCGTGGGCCTGGCCGGGCGCGCAGAACGTCGGCTGGGCAAAGACTTCGACGCGTCCGCCGCCCGTGCCGCCGCCCAGCACGCCGAAAATGTCCACGGACGAGGCCTTGCCAAACGTGACGGGGTGGTCGTGGTTACCGACGATCATCACCACCGGGATGCCGGCCTCGGCGATGGGGCGCATCGCCTCGGCGAACTGCTTCTGCTGCGTCGGCGTCGGGTCGGCGGTGCGGTACGCGTCGCCGCAGAACAGGAACAGGTCCACGCGCTCCTCAATGGCCCGAGCGACCATAGCGTCGAAGCAGCGGCGGAAGTCCAGCAGGCGCGTGTTGAGGCCTGTCTCGGGGTCGAGGCGGCCGTGCGTCTCGTAGCCGAGGTGGAGGTCGGCGCAGTGCAGGATTTTCAAAGCGGGCGGGGTGACCGGGACCGGGGACGGACAGAGCTGGGCCGTGCCGCTCGTCCGCCCCCACCCCGTGTGTGACTACCAGCCGATTCGACCGCCCGAACCGCCGCCTTCGGCCTGCGGGCGCGGCTGTGGCCGCGGCTGCGCGGGAGCAGCAGGAGCGCTTCCACCCCCACCGCCTCCGCCCCCACCTCCGCCGCCGGAGCGGTCGCGGTTGCGGAACTGATCGATCATCGCGCGTGCGCCGTTGGACCCTCCGCGGGAAGACCCGCCGCGGGCGCGCGTCGTGCCGCGCTCGCCGCGCGAGCGCGAGTAGGGCAGAACGCCGCCCGAGCCGCCAATGCGGCCGGCACGTGTCGGCGGCTGGTAGCCGGCAGGCTTGTCGAACTTGGCTTCGGGGTCGAGACGCAGGCCCGTGGAGTCCGCCTGAAGCAGCCGCAGGAACTCGCCGACGACGAGCAGGCCTGTCCGGCCACCCTGCCCGATCGCCGTGTTGGGGTACTTGATGCGGCGGTCGTCAAAGCCGGTCCACGAGCCGGCGACCATGCTGCGGGACATCACCATGAACCAGCCGTCGGCGTTCTCCTGCGTCGTGCCGGTCTTGCCAGCGAGGTCGAGCGCACCCGTGCCTGTAAAGGCGCCGAGGCCCCGGCCTGTGCCCGAGCGGATGACGCCGCGCATGGCGTCGAACATCGTGTAGGCCGTCGAGGCGTTGAGCACCTCGCGGGCGACGGGCGTGAAGTCCTCGATGACGTTGCCGTAGCGGTCCTCGATCCGCGCGACGGCGAGCACGATGTGCGGCGGGATTGACGGGTCCGAGGGGCGCTCCTCTTCGAGCGTGGGGCCGTGGTAGACGCCGTAGTTCGCGACGGTCGCATAGCCGACGGCAAGCTCGAGCAGGTTCACGTCGGACGTGCCGAGGGCGATCGAGCGGGCGTAGCAGTCGTTCGAGGCGGCCCCGAACGGGCGGCAATCGCGCTCCCAGCGCTCCCGCGGCACCGTGATCGTGCGCTGGCCGGCCGTGCAGGTCAGCCCGAACTGGCGCAGCGTCCGGGCGTGCGTGCAGTCGACGGTCGGCGGGGGGAGTTCGAGCGGGCTCCGAATGCCCATCTGGTAGGCCGTTCGGGCGACCTCTGCCGTTCCGAAGTGCTTGGTGATGCGCGCCGCGACGACGTTGCGGCTGGCCGCGAGCGCGCTCGCGAGCGAGACCGTGCCGGCGTAGCCGCCGCCCGAGTTCTGCGGCCGCCAGTCGCCCCAGGAGAAGGGGGCGTCGAGAGCGGTCGACTGCATCGAGTAGCCATTGTTGAAGGCCGTCGTGTAGGCGAACAGCTTAAACGTCGAGCCTGGCTGGCGGCGCGCCTGCCCGACGTGGTCGAACTTGTTGGCGGCGAACGATCGCCCGCCGACCCAGGCCTTTACCTGGCCGGAGACGGGGTCGATGGCGACGAGGCCCGCCTCGAGGCGCGTTCGGGCCTCGCGCAGCGAGTCCATAAAGGCGGCGTCGCCGCGAAGCTCGGCGATGACACCGCGGTCGCGGGGCGCCCGGCCGCCGCGCCACGGCTCGCCGGCGGCGTCGGTGTAGCGGTCGGTCAGCGCGATGTATTCGTCGACGATGGCCGTGTTGCGGCTCCACCAGCCCTGGTAAGAGCCGACGGCCCGCTGGATGCGGTCGCCCTGGCTCTGGACGGCCTGCGTCGCGAGGGCCTGCATGCGGCTGTCCAGCGTCGTCCGGATGACGAGCCCGTCCTTGTACGGGTCGTAGCCGTTGTCTTCGCACCACTCCTTGAACCACAGCCGGAGCACTTCGGAAAAGTGCGGCGCGAGGTTGTCGGCGTGGTCGTACACGTCGAACGCATCGACGCCGATCGGCGAGTCGCGCGCGGCCGCGTAGTCGGCCTCGGAAAGGTCGCCCGAGCGGCGCATGTTGGCCAGGACGATGTTGCGGCGGTCGCGCGAGGCCTCGGGGTTGCGGACCGGGTCGTAGGCCGTGTTGGCCGCCAGCATGCCGACGAGCGTCGCCGATTCGGGCGTCGTGAGGTCGGCGGCGTGCTTGTCGAAGTAGGTCTGCGAGGCCGCCTCGATGCCGTAGGCGTTGTAGAGGAACGGGACCGTGTTGAGGTACGCCTCGAGAATCTCGTCCTTGGTGTACGTCCGCTCGATGCGGATGGCCGTCAGGATCTCCTTCGCCTTGCGGACGAGCGAGCGCTCACGGCCAACGGACGTGTAGAGGTTGCGCGCGAGCTGCATCGTGATCGTCGACGCGCCGCGGAGGCTGCCGCCCTGGGCGGCCTGCCACGCGACCGCGGCGAAGCCGCGCAGGTCCATGCCCCAGTGGTCGTAGAAGCGGCGGTCCTCGGTCGCGATGAGCGCCTTCGGGACCGACTCGGCCATGTCGCCGAGACTCACCCACGTCCGGTTCTCGCCGTCGTAGTAACGGGCCATCTCCACATTGTCGGACGTAAAGACACGCGTGGCGAGCAGGTTGCGGGGGTTCTCGATCTGCTCAAGGCTCGGCAGGTCGCGCGAGAGCCACGCGACGGTCGCGGCGGCCCCGACGATGCCAAGCGCGACGAGACCGAGAAACGAGGCAAGGATGCGGCCGGTCCGGCGACGGCGCTCGGCGAGCGGCCCGGTCGGGGGCGGCGGGGCGGCGGGGC
This sequence comes from Rubricoccaceae bacterium, assembly GCA_036388235.1. Classification (GTDB taxonomy): domain Bacteria; phylum Bacteroidota; class Rhodothermia; order Rhodothermales; family Rubricoccaceae; genus DASVSE01. The sequence continues at coordinate 4,513 of DASVSE010000322.1, forward strand.
GCGTCGGCGGCGCGGCGGGCCGGCGGAGAGCAGGGCGCCCGGTCGCACCGTCGCCGCCCGTAGCGGTCCGGGCCGGGCTGTCGGGCGAGTCGAAGAACGAGGCGAGGTCGTCCGGCGCGCGGCGCGCGGCTGGCCGAGCCGGCCGGACTGCAGCAGACGCCGACGCGGACGGCGCGCGAGAGCTGGACGCCGGAACGTCTGGGGACGCGAAGAACTCGGCGAGGTCATCGCCTGCCGGGGCGGCGGGCGCGGAATCCGCGCGGCGCGCGTCCGGCGACTCAAAGAAGGCGTCGAGGTCGTCGTGGGGGGTCGGGTCAGCCATGGCACACCGGGCGGCAGGGCGCCGCGCAGAGGGGAGAGTCAGAGAGGGGCGGGCGCGCCGAGCGGGAGGCGGGCGAGCGGGACGGCGGCGCGGCCGTCCCAGCGGAGCAGTTCGGCGGCCCCGGTTGCGCCGTCGAGGCGGGCGAACGTCCGGTCGCCAAACCAGTAGCCGGGGTTGAGGTACGTCCCGCCGGCGAACGCGTGCAGCGCCGCCTGGTGGATGTGCCCGAACCCGACGACGTCAAGGTCGGAGCGGTCCAGCAGGCGGTCCGCTTCGGCGGCGAGGGCAGCCGTCTCAGCAGACGTCGGGGCGCCGTCGGAGCCGAAGCGCCGGGCGACCCAGCGCGCGAGCCCGAAACCGGCGTCGCCGGGGAGTCCCATCCGGTAGAGGCGTGCCATCAGGGGCGCTCGCAGGAGCGGCGAGAGGAGGAGCCGGGCGCTGGGGATGCCCGCTGGGCGGGCCCGGTCCGGACGTGCCGGCCGGCCGACGTGGCCGTCGCCGTGGGCAAGATACACGCCGACCCCCTCGGTCTCAACGCGCGTCGGGCGGTGGAGAACGGTCACGCCGATCTCGCGCTCGAAGTAGTCGCCGTGCCACGGGTCGCGGTTGCCGACGGTGTAGAGCACGCGCACCCCGCGGTCTGCAAGCTCGGCGAGAAGCCCGACGAGGCGCGGCCCGCCCTTCGGGACCAGGTGGCGATACTCGAGGTACTGGTCGAAGACGTCGCCGAGAAGGACGAGCGTTCCGCCAGCGAGGAGGCCCGCGTCGTGCGCGCGGATGACCGCGACGGCGTCACGCTCGGCCGCGCGCGTCGCGTCGGGCGTGCCGCGGCCGAGGTGGAGGTCCGAGAGGAACAGCGTCATGGCGCAAGAAACGGGAGCACGGCGCCAAGCCGTCTGCCCCGCGACGATTCTTCGAGGGCGGACACGGGCGGGTCTGCGGCTCCGAGGCGGCGACGGACGCGGGACGGGCTGGGCGCGCAACTTCGCCGCGCGCGGGCCCGTTCTCCCGAACCGTCTCCTCCCGCCGCCTCGTGCCGTCCGAACTCCGCTCGCCGTCTGCCTTCTCGGCGGTCCCGCCCGTCATCAAGAACCTGATGATCGTCAACGGGCTCGTCTTTCTGGCGCAGGCGGTCTTCGACTGGCTCCCTGCGGGCACGATGCAGGCCATCGGGCCGGTGATGATCTGGGGCGCGCTGTGGCCGGCCGGTGCTGCTGAGGCGGCGGCCGCGCTCGGGCAGGCCGTGCCAGCGTTCTATCCGTGGCAGCTCATCACGACGGCGTTTCTGCACGGGTCCGTGCTCCACATCGCGTTCAACATGTTCGGCCTGTTCTCGATCGGGCCGCCGGTCGAGGAGGCGCTCGGGACGCGGCGCTTTCTGGCGTTCTACCTCGTGTCCGTCCTGGGCGCGAGCCTGCTCCAGCTCGCCATCGTGTCCTACCCATTCTGGACCGGCACCATTGGCCCGGTCTTCCCGACCGTCGGCGCGTCGGGCGGGCTGCTGGGCGTCGTCGCGGCGTTCGGCATTCTGTATCCGAAGGCGACGCTCTTTATCTTCCCGATCCCGTTCCCGATTCAGGCGCGGTGGCTCGTGCCCGGCGCGGCGCTGGTCTCGCTCTACCTCGGCGTGACCGGCCGCGCGGACGGCATCGCGCACTTTGCCCACCTCGGCGGGATGGTCGCCGGGGCGATCTTCGTACTGATCTGGCGCTCCCAGCGGCGGTCCCGCCGCCTCGCCTAGCTCCCATGGCCGACGCGTCTTCGCCCCTCAACCAGTTCCAGCTCTGGCGCGCGATGCTGCCGCCAGCGCTCCGCACGCTGCTGACGCTCAACGTCGCGACGTACGTAGTGTTCGTCGCGCTGAGCATCCCCGGTCTGGGGATGCTGCTCAACTGGCTCGCCCTGCCCGCGGCGCTGCCGCAGCTGGCCGTGCAGCCGTGGGGGGTGCTCACGTGGGGGGTGACGAACATGCAGCCAGGCTTTTTCGGCCTGATCTCGTTCGGGTTTGGCATGGCCTGGCTGAGCCTGCTCGGCCGCGACATCGAACAGGAGGGCGGGCCGCACCGGCTTGTCGGGCTGTATGTCTTCGGAACGCTCGGCGGGGCCGCGCTGGCGGTTGCCGTCGGTGCGCTCGGCGCCGCCGGCGGGTTCTACTCGGGCGTCTGGGGCCCGCTGCTGGCCCTGCTGTGCTACACGGCGGTCCTTCACCCGGACCGGCAGATCGGCCTGTTTCTCATCGGCCTCGTCGCGCTGAAGTGGATCGCGATCGCCGTCGTCATTCTGGAGCTGGCGTTCTCCAAAGACCCGTCGCACCTTGGTGCCGCGCTCGCAGGCGCCCTGTTTGCCGTTGCCGAGAAGCGCGGGCTCGACCTCGGCGCGTGGGCACGGCCGCTGTTCCGGTCGCGCTCGGCCGCCCGGTCGGACCGTGGCGCGCGCGTCCCGGCGGGGCGATCCGAGCCTACGCGGACGGCGGGCCGCCCGGCATCTCCCTCTCCACGCGCGGCGGCATCGGACGTGGATGCGGTCCTAGACAAGATTCTCGAGCACGGCGTAGACAGCCTGACTGCCGAGGAGCGCCGCATTCTAGACCGCGCGGGCCGTGGCTAGTGCCCCCTCTCGCCTTCGTGGCACCCCACGGCCGCGCCCGGCCGTGCCCGGCCCCGGTGGCGACGGTGCCT
>DASVSE010000323.1:0-2561 GCA_036388235.1 Rubricoccaceae bacterium
GGGCCCGCTCTCCCCGACGGCTCGTCGCCGCCCTCGACGCGCACCGTCTGGGCCTGACCGCCCGCGTCGCGGCACGCCCGTCCGACGTGGTCCGCCGGCGCCCGGCCCCGCATGCGTGGTCGCTCGCGCAGCTGCTCGATCACCTGCTGCGCATCGACCGGATGCTCCAGTTCGACGGTCCGCAGGCCGGAGCACTCGTCCGGGCGACGAGCCGGGCCCGCGGCCTCGTCGTCCGCGGCGTGCTGGCCCTCCCCGTTCGCATCCCGGCCCCGCCCGGCGCCTCAGCCGTGATGCCCGCGCCAGACCCAGACCCGACCGAGACCGCCGACGCGTGGGCCACCCTCCGGCAGGTGTGGCGGGCTCGCGTCGCGGTCCTGACGCCCTCAGACCGGCACCGGGTCGCGTTCCGCCATCCCATCGCCGGTCCGCTCTGCCTGCCCGACGCGCTCGCGTTCGTCCTCGCGCACCACCGGCACCACGACGCGCAAGTGCGCCGCACGCTCCTCGCGCTCGGGCTCGACGCCACGACGCGGGCCACGGGCTAGCTTCCACGACGCCCCCGCCCCGCCCGTGATCACGCTCGACCGCGACGCCCCGCTCCAGATCGCCGACCAGATCGCGCAGGGGCTGCGATACGAGATCGGGGCCGGCACGTACCGTCCCGGCGAGCGCCTGCCGTCCACGCGCGCCTTGGGCGAGACCCTTGGCGTGTCGTTCCACACGGTTCGCAAGGCCTACCAGACGCTTGCCGCTGAGGGCGCGCTCGTCGTCCGGCAGGGCGGCGGCTACTCGGTCGCTGAGCGGAGCGCGCTGACGCGCTCGGAGCGATTGGAACGCGCCGCGGGCGTCGTGCAGGACGCCCTCCACCGGCTCGTAAGTCTGGGCCTGTCCGAGGACGAGATCGAGTACGCGGTCGAGGAGGGCGTCCAGTTTTTCGAGCGCCCCGGCCCCCGCCGCGCCCTTCTGTTTGCCGCTCCGTATCGCGAACTCGCCGAGAGTGGCGCCGAGCAGGCGACAGCCGCCCTTCAAGAACGCGTCGCAGCCGCCCTCTCGGGCGACCTCACGGCCCGGACCGAGGCCGCCGGCATCGTCGCCCCCCTCACCGTCCTCCGCGACGTGCAGCGCGTCCTGCCGGACGTCGAGGCGGTCGGCGTCGTGATCCACTACCCGCAGGCGGTCTTGGAGGCCGTCGCCCGCCTCGGTCCGTCCGAGACCGTCGCCCTTGTCACCCGCTACCCCGACGCCATCGCGCCACTGCTGGACGAGGTCGGCGCGCGGACGGGCTTTGCCGGCCACGCCGTCGCCCTGACGGTCGAGGCTGAGCGGCGCCAACTCGACGCGACGCTCCGCCAGGCGCGCGTCGTCCTGTACACGCCGCAGGCCCGGCGGCGCCTCCGAACGGTCCTCGCCGGGACCGACACCGTCGCGCTCGAACTCGCCCCGACGCTCTCGCCCGAGTCGCTCGTCCGGATCCGCGAGGCGCTTGCGGCGTGAGGCATACCTGAGCCCACAAGCCGGGACCCTCCCGGTCACATTCGGCTTGCACCTCCGACCCGCCGTCGCGACGTTACGGCTCCCCTCTCGCCCTGTCCGATGCACATCGTCTCGACCAACGTCTACGGAGGCCCGAACCAGCACGCCCTCTTCCCCGTCATCCGGCACACGATCCAGCTCGGCGCGCTCGAAGACCGCCCGACGGGCACGCTGCCGGGCTTTCCCGAAGCGCTCGTGGCGGCCCTGCCGGGTCTGGCGCAGCACGGCTGCTCGTACCGCGAGCCCGGAGGCTTCATTCGCCGGATGACCGAGGGCGACGGCACGTGGATGGGCCACGTCTGGGAGCACGTCGCGCTCGAAATCCAGGGCATCGCTGGGAATGAGGTCACGTTCGGCAAGACGCGGAGCACGCGGCGCGAGCGCGGCGAGTACGACATGATCTACCAGTTCAAGCACGCCGAGGTCGGCCTCGCGGCCGGCGACCTCGGCCTGCGCCTCATCCGGAGCCTGCTCCCTCCGGATGCCGCGGGCTCGGACGAACCGTTCGACTGGGCGGTCGAGCGCGACGCGTTTATCCGGCTCGCGCAGCGCCACGCCTTCGGCCCGTCCACGCAGTCGCTCGTTGATGCGGCCGAGCGGCGCGGCATCCCATGGCTGCGCCTGAACAAGCAGTCGCTCGTGCAGCTTGGCCACGGCCGCCACCAGAAACGCGTTCAGGCGACCGTGACGTCCGAGACGCGCCATATCGCCGTCGAGATCGCCTCGGACAAAGAGGAGACGCGCGGTGTCCTGGCCGCCCTCGGGCTGCCCGTCCCGCGGCAGGAGCTCGTTTACTCTCCCGACGGCGCCGTCGAGGCCGCCGAGGAGATCGGCTACCCGGTCGTGACGAAGCCGCTCAACGCCAACCACGGGCGCGGCATCTCGATCCGCCTCACGACGCCCGAGCAGGTCCTGGACGGGTTCGCCGAGGCCCGCCAGCACGGGACGAGCCGCGGCGTGCTCGTCGAAAGCTTCGTGACGGGCTTCGACCACCGGATGCTCGTCGTCAACGGCGCGCTCGTCGCCGT
>DASVSE010000324.1:0-1729 GCA_036388235.1 Rubricoccaceae bacterium
CGGACGGATGAGGCCGCCCCGTGCGCCCCGGACGGCCGCCGCGTGCTGCTGCTGGACACGTTCGAGGTGGCGCAGGACATCGACGGTTGGCTCCAGCGCGTCTTCCTGCCCGATCAGCCAGCCAGCCTCCTCACCGTGCTCGCCGGCCGCCACGCACCCGCGCCGGCCTGGACCTCCGACCCTGCGTGGGCCGCGGCCGTTCATGTGATGCCGCTCGGCAACCTCTCTGCCGACGAGACCGAGGCTTTTCTCGACCGCCGTGACGTGCCCGAGGCAGACCGCGCAGACCTCGCTGCCGTCACCCACGGATACCCGCTCGCGCTCGCACTCATCGCCGAGCACCTGCGTCTGCGCCCCGGGACGCGTTTCGCGCTCGCCGAAGCCCCCGACGTCGTTCGGGCGCTCCTCGAACGGTTCGTCCGCGACGTTCCCACGCCGCGCCACCGGACGGCCATCGAGGGCGCTGCCATCGTGCGGTCCGTGAGCGAGCCGCTTCTTGCGGCGCTCCTCTCCGATACGCCCGTTCCACCGGCGGCAGTGCCTGCCGACGTGCCTGTGGAGGACCCCGAGGGCGGCCGCGCAGACCCACCCGGCCCACCCGACCCAGCGCTGCCGGCCGACGATGTGCATGCCATCTTTGGCTGGCTCCGCAGCCTTGCCTTTGTCGACAGCACCCCGCGCGGCCTCGTGCTCCACGACGTGGCCCGGGCCGCGATCGAGGCGGACCTGCGCTGGCGCGACCCCGAGCACTACGCCGATGTCCACGCACGCATCCGGCGGCATTACACCTCGCAACTGCTGCTCCCCGGCGCCGAGCCGGCAATCGTTCTGGGCGACTACGTCCACCTCTACCGCGACAATCCCGTCGTGCAGCCGCTGCTCGGCTCGCTGACGGGCGCATGGCGCAACGCCGACCTCCGTCCCGCGCGCCCGATTCGCCTCGCCGACATTCCCGCGCTCGTCGAGATGGTCCGGCGGCACGAGGGCGACGCGTCGGCCGCGCTCGCCGCCCACTGGTTCGACGCACAGCCCGAGGCGACCGAGGTCTACGATGCGGCCGGTCCGGGCGGCGGACCTGCAGGATTTCTGACTGCCCTCGCGCTCGACCAGGCCGCGCCCGCCGACCGCGCAGCGGACCCGCTCGCCGCGGCGGCCTGGGCGGCCGTGGAGCGGACGCGGCGGCCCGGCGAGCGCGTGATCCTGTTCCGCTTCTGGATGGACGCTGCGGCCCACCAGGGCCTCTCGGCTGTGCAAAGCCTCGTCTTCGCGCGGACCGTCCGCCACTACCTCACCACGCCGCGCCTCGCCGTCTCCCTCCTGCCCGTCGCCGACGAAGGGCTGTGGGGACCGGTCTTCGCCTTTGCCGGCCTCGCCCGGTGGGCAGAGGCTGAGGCGACCGTCGGCGACCGGGCACCTGCGGTCTTTGGCATGGACTGGCGCGCCGTCCCCCCGGAGGCTTGGCTGGACGCGCTCGCCTCACGCATCCCCACGGACGTTCCGGCTCCGCCCGAGCGTGCGCCCGCTCAGGGCCGGGCCGTCCTGTCCCGTGCCGCCTTCGACGAGGCGGTCCGCGACGCGCTCCGGGACTATGCGCGTCCGCACCGGCTTGCCAAAAATCCGCTTCTGCGGGCGGCCCTCGTCGAACGGGCCGCTGGGGCCGACGCGACGCCGGCCGAGCGGGCGGCGGTCCTCACCGAGCATCTCGCACGGGCTGCCGAGACCCTTCGCG
>DASVSE010000325.1:0-5557 GCA_036388235.1 Rubricoccaceae bacterium
TCCCGCCCGCTGTCGATCATAGCCTCGGCCTGCCGCTCGGCGGTGCTCAGCGCGTCCTGGAGGTCGAGCGCGCGAGCGAGGAGCCCGGCGTAATCGGCCTCGGTCACGTCCGCGGGCGTCTCCCCGGCGGCGACACTGAGGGCGAGCCCGTCCGCGCGGTCTACGGGAGCCGTCCCGTCCTTGTCTGTCGTGCGGGCGGCGTCGAAGGCGCGTTCCCACCGGCGGCGGGCCTCGGGCCCGAGCGAGACGCCGAAGCGGTCCACGGGGGTGGCCGGTGCGGCGAGCGGCGGCGCGTCGGCGCGGTCCACCTGCGCGGCCCCGTCAGGGCCTGCTACCCCGCGGGTGGTCGCGGCGGCGCGTTCGGCGGTCGGGGCGGCTACGGGTGCTGTTATCCCAGCACGGACGGGAGCCCGAGGCGCGCGGTCCACCGGCTCGCCGCCAGTTGCTGCGCTGTCTCCGGGGACAGGATCCGGGCCTCGTTCGCGGACAAAAGGCTCTGCGGCGTCTCGGGCGTCGCGCTCGTAGGCGTCGGTCCCGAGTTCGCTGTTGGCAGCGTCGGTACGGAGGGCATCGAGGATTTCGGCTCGGTCGGCATCGGGGAGTCCGGCAAGGATGGTGGGATCGGCGGCAATGGCGTCTAGCGTATGCTGTGCGCCAAGAACGCCGTCGGGGCTGATGAACGCCGCAAGGCGCGACTGGAACGCGCGGACGGGCTCGGGAAGAAGGGCGGCGTACTCGCTCACGGCTCGCTGCGCGGCCTCCTCGCTCGCCTGCTCGGCAAGGAGCGCCCGGTACGCATCGAGGGCGCGGCGGGTGCGGGACGTGAGCGGAAGGCCCGTGCGCTGCTTGAAGTCGGCTTCGATTCGACGCGCCGGCCGGAGGGCGGCGGCGCGCACGTCGGGAAGCCCACGCGGGTACCGGCGCGCGAACGCCTGGAACCCCTCCACCGTCAAGACGGACTGCTGGTTACCCTCCGAACTGCCGTACGCGTCCTCGTTCGCGAGCCCGTTCTCCGCCGCAAGGTGGTCCAGCTGCTCCTGGACCGTGGGCGCCCGGCTCACGCCGCGTTCGGCTCGTGTCTGGAGGTACGCGCGCCGCTCGGGCCGCCCGTTCAGAAGCATGTCGGCGGCCTCCTCCTGCGCTACTCGAACCTGCGCGTACAGCACCTCGGGGTTCTGAACCGGATCAAGCTGCCGCTCTGCCTCGCCCGCGACGTAGGCGTGGGTTTCCAGGATGGTCTGCGGGTCGCCTGACTCAATGGCGGCCTCGGCCATCTCGTCCAGCGTCTCCGGCGGGTTGTCGCGCCACTGCTCGGGAAGCTCAGCCGGCGTGTCGTCCTGCATCTGCGCGGCGAGAAACTCAAGCTGCGCTCGCCGTGTGGCGGCGGGTCCCGCGGGCTGCCCCGTGCGAGTGTCCGTCACGCGCGGCGCGCTCGCCCCGAGGCGGCGGGGCCTCGCCCGCGATGCCTGCTGCGGTGCCGCCGTGGGCGCCTGCTGCTGCGCCGTTGGGGGCGCGGTCGGGGTTGGAGTCGGGGTGGCCTCCTCGCGTGCGGTGGCGAGGGTGGGGGAGGGGCCTGCCTGCCCGTCGCCGGAACGGTGCGCTGTCTGTGTGGCGCTAGAGCGCGCTGCGGGCGTCACAGGGGCGCGGCCGATGAGCGCGAGTAGTTCGGCGTCCTCCGCCCGCTTCGTTGCACGGCGGGCCGCTTCGGCGTCGTCCGCGCGCTGGTGTGCCCGCTGCGTCAGGACGGCCTCGATCTGCGCCGCGGCGTCCTCGTCAATGTCCGACTCGGGGTCGGCTACGCGCTCGCGTGCACGGGCGATCTGCGCCTGCTCTGCTGCGTTCAGCACGGGAGCCGGGGCGGCCGGTGCCTGTTGCTCGGCGCGGGCCTGTGCGGCGGCGTAGACGGCGGCCTCGTCGGCTGCGCCCGTCTCGTCGTCCACCGCCGATTCAGGGTCCACTGCGAGAGTGCGGGCAAGGTCGATCTGCGCCCGCTCGGTCGCGTTCAGCGTGGGGGGTGTCGTGGCCGTCTCTGTAGCGAGGGCGGGCACGTCCTGCCCGTCTCCGGAGGACAAGCCCTGCGAGGCGCGCGCCGCGGCACCCGCGCGGATGACGGCCTCGATCTCGTCGGCTGTGGCGTCGTCAAAGTCGGGCTCGGAGGGGTCGGCGGCGAACTCGCGGGCGTCCGCGATCTGGCGCCGCTCCTGCTCGTTCAGGGGCGGCGCGACGGGCTCGGCAACGGACGCGGCGGGAGCGGGTGGCGCAGGCGAAAGGGCCGCTGCGGCCACTTCGTCCGCGAGCGGCGGAACAACAAAATCTGCCTCCACGGGCGCGGGTGTTGACGAACGCTCGGGGGCTAGCGCGGCGCGGCGCTCGGGCACATCTGCCACGCCGTCAAAGAGCGTCCCCGGCGCCACTGTCCCGCCTCGTCCCTGCGGGTAGTGCTCCACGACCGGACCAGCGCCGGCAAGGCGGTCCGATACCGAGGGCGCGGCCGTGTTGGCGTCGAACTCTGCGAAGCCACGTTCTAGCGCCGCCTCGCCGTCGCGGGCAAGGGCGCGGCTCTGTTGGAAGTCCCGTGCTGCGCCGACTGCTTCGCCGGCTGCCGTCCCCGCGCCTGCCAGTGTCCCGCCCGAGACGGCGCCAACGAGGATCGAGCGCAAGACGCCCTCTCCGATTTCGCGGTCGGGATCCCATCCGTAGCGGGCGCCGATGTTCTCAATGACCGTCTGCACGCCTTCGGTCGCGCCCTCCGTCACGGCCTGCCCGCCCGCGTTGCGGGCCACACGCGCCGCGCCCTCGTACATCTCGGCCAGCATCGCGCGGCCGGACTCCCGCGAGAGGCCCGCGCGGGCGATGGACTCGCCGACGTTGCCGAGCAGGGCCTTGTCCGCGAACGTCTCGAATCCTGCCGAGACGAGGCCCGACGCCACGGCCGCCACGCCCGCCCGTGCGCCCACGTCGCGCCGCGCGCCGGTCTCGTCGTGCGCCGCGTCCCCGAGTTGACTGCCGACGCCCTGTGTCCCGTACAACGCGAATCCGAGCGCCGGGTTAACGGCCGTCGCGGCGAGGCCCGCGACCGTCGTAGGCGCCGACTCCACCACTTCGCCGGCCAGCGCCCGCACCGTCCCGCCGGGGTCCTGCCCGAGCGCGTCGAGCGTGCCCGCGAGTTCGCCGCGCGTGTTGCGCGCCCGCCCGGCTACCTCCTCGGGCGTGGCGCCGTAGCGACCGAACTGCGCCTGCGAAAGCGTCGTGGGCGCCTCCACGTCCGCGAGTCGGCCCACGGCCTCCCGGTTGTCGAGCGTCTGCCGTCCTACGGGGATCGCGTTCACCTCGCCGCGGATCGTGTCGGCGCGCGCCTGGAGTGCCGCCCCGGCGCGGTTGAGGCCCACCGCGTCAAGACCCTGCCCGAGTGCTTCGTCTACGGCCATCGCGAGCGATCCGCCGCCGGTCTGCAACGCGCGCCCGATCTGCTCGGGGATCGTCTCGTCCTCGTCCACGGGGCGGGCCGGCGGCATCGAGGCGCGCCGGTCGGCCTCCATCTCGGCCGCGAGTGCAGCACCGAACGCGCCTTCCACCTCGTCCGCTGTCACGCGGCCCTCGTACATCGCGGCCAAGCTCTGCTCGTACGGCGTCCGCTGCCCCGGTGGGGGAAGGGCGGCGACGAACGACGCGCGGACTTCGGGGCTGCCGAGGATCTGGCCAGCGGCGTTGCGCGGGGCGCGGGCTTCGAGCGCGGCGAGTCGGTCGGCCGTCTCCCTTGCACGGACGCGCGGGGGACCGGCGGGAGGGGGCTCTACGGCCGTCTCGGGCCGCTGTGCGCGCTGCCGCGCGTACTCCACAAGCGGATCCACCGGACGCTGTGCGGGGCGCCCTGGACGGCCCACAGGCGACGGAGCCGGAAGGTTCTGCCGCTCGGCGTCTAAGCGCCGGAGACGGTCGCCTAGTTGCCGCTGATCCTGCTCGACAGGCGCCTCGGTCGGCGGCGCTGCGGCGGCGGTAGCACGCCCGCGGCGTTCTTCGAGCGAAAGGGGGCGGCCGGCGTCTCTCGGGAATGCCATCGTGCGGTGCTATCGGTTCACGCCCGTTATGGCAAATCCGGTGCCCCGAACCATTGACTCGACTCCAATGCACCACTCGTTTCGTTGAAGACCGAGCGCCCGTACCTCTCGGCATCTGCGGCCTCTTCTAGACGGGATTCAAGGGCAAAAGACGCGAAAGACTCTCATTCCCGTGGGCTAGGGGAAATCACTACTTCATGGGCCTAGTACCAACTCCTCTCGCCGTTGGAATCCAAGTGCTATCGCTTCGGTGGTTTTCGGACGTAGTAGGGCTGCACCAACACGCGGTTCATAGCCACGGTCTATTGCGTGCACGAGGTACATCACGCCCAACCGGAACGCGGTTTCCACATCGACGCCCGAGGCGCCTGCCGTGGGTTCACCCTCGCCTTCTGCGGGATCGCCCGCTGCGTCGTCTTGCGGGGCGTCCGGCTGCGCTTTGAGCCGGTGGGCCGCGTCGAAGGCCATCCCGGCGAGTTCGTCGCCCCACAGGCGTTCCATCGCGAGCGCGTCGCGTGCCTGATCGGCGGCGGCCTTCAACACGTCGTGCTCGGCCCGTGCGGCGGCACGCTCGCGCTCCTGCGCCTCCGACCACAACGCGGAGACGAGGGGCGCACCTTTCGCGGTCGTGCAGACCGCCCAGCGCTCGGTGCGGATCGCCTCCTCAAAGCCGTCGTCCACGTGCGCCGCAGTGCCGTCCGTCTCGGCCACGGGGACCAAGTAGTACGAGACGGCGGGTTCGAGGTCACGCCACGGTGCGGGGCGGTAGCGTGGGCGGGTCGCAGTCAAGGCGGGTCGGGCTCGTGTGATGGATGCCGCGCCCTCATTCCGGTTGGAGTAGGCGCGGCCGTTCCTCTTTCCCGCTTGCCACTACCGCGCCACGACGGAGGTCTGCCCTCCCTGTAGTGCGTTGCCCGACTCGGCACCGGCCGCCTCTGGGACATCACCGAGGCCGACCGCTCCTCAACGACGATCTTGAGGCCGGGCGAATACGGAGCCCGATGGAGCACAGCAGAAAATGGCGCGGCGACGAGGAAAGTTTTCCCCCGCCGCCGCGCGCACTTCTAGCCTTTCAGGTAGCTCAGGACCGCCATCACGGCCATAACCGCCGTGAGCAGAATGGAGAGCCAGACCGTAATGTCCGGCCCGTCCGTCTTGACGGGCGGCCTTCGCTTCCTACCTTTCGGGCCGTCGGGGACGGCTCGCGCTGAATACAACATCGCAGTTAACGGCTGCGGTGAGAAAGATCCCCGGCCAAAGGAGAGGGCTCGCGTTCCTAGGCGCGGGCCCTTTCTGCATCTGGCGGGGTGGAGAGCGCCAAGATGCCGGACGGTTTACCTCCGGACAAGGGCGTGTGGAGAACTCGGCCGTGAAAAACGGCCGGCGCCTGTGGGTAAAGAGTGGTCGCGGAAATCTGACTGTGCTTGAAAGGCGCCTCCGTGCCTAAAAGTGTGGCTCTGCGCACTTGAGGAGGCATGCCACCCACTCAACAACTTGCC
>DASVSE010000326.1:0-2887 GCA_036388235.1 Rubricoccaceae bacterium
CCGAGCAGGGCGTCGCGATCGACCTGTAGCGCGCGGCCCGGCGGACGCTCCCGGGGTGTCGGCCGCACTTCCACATCCCAATGTCTGCCCCTGCGTCGCTCATTACGGTTGGCTGGCGCGAGTGGGTCGCGTTCCCCGGGATCGGGCTGCCGGCCGTGCGCGCGAAGGTGGACACGGGCGCGGCGACGTCGGCTCTCCACGCCCATTCGGTCGAGCGGATCGAGCGGGGCGGGGCGCCCTACGTCCGCTTCAGCGTGCACCCGTTTTTCCGTCGCCACCGCCGCGTGACGGTCGTTTGTGAAGCGCCACTCGTCGACGAACGAATCGTCACGTCGTCGTCGGGGCACGAGGACGCGCGTCTGGTCGTGGGCCTGACGCTGCGCCTCGGCGTGCGCTCGGACGCGCCCGAGTGGCCGGTCGAGGTGTCGCTCGCCGACCGCCGCCAGATGCGCTTTCCGATGTTGCTCGGCCGCGAGGCGATGGCCGGCCGTGTCGTCGTGGATCCCGGCGCCTCGTTCCTGCTCGGCGCCACCGACTCGGCCGCCGCGCTCTACGACGCAGCCGAGCCGCGGCGGCCGTAAGCTTCTCCTTTTCTGTTACCCGGGTGTCTTTATGCGCGTCGCGATCCTTTCCCGCAACCCGGCCCTGTACTCGACCCGACGCCTCGTCGAGGCGGCCGAGACGCGCGGGCACGAGACGATCGTGCTGGACACGCTGCGCTGCACGGGCCACCTCACGGCGACCGGCCCCGAGGTGCATTACGAGGGCACGCGGATCGAGCCCCCCGACGTGCTCATCCCGCGCATCGGGTCGTCGATCACGAGCTACGGACTCTCCATCGTGCGCCAGTTCGAAGCGATGGGCGTGTGGTCGCTCGCACAGTCTATCGGCGTCACGCGCAGCCGCGACAAGCTCCGTGCGCACCAGTTTCTGGCTCGCAAAGGCATCGCGCTCCCGCGCACAGCCTTCGCGCATCAGGCCGACGCGGCCGACGACCTTGTCCGGTCGGTCGGCGGACCGCCTGTCGTCGTGAAGCTGCTCGAAGGGACGCAGGGCGTCGGCGTGGTTCTGTGCGAGACGCGCAAGGCGGCCGAGAGCGTCATTCAGGCCTTCCGGGGCCTCAAGGCGCACCTCATCGTGCAGGAGTTCGTCCGCGAGGCAGGCGGGGCGGACCTGCGCCTGCTCGTCGTCGGCGACCGCGTCGTGGCGGGGATGCGGCGGCAGGCTGCCGAGGGCGAGTTCCGCTCCAACCTCCACCGCGGTGGGACTGCAGCGGCCGTCCGAATCTCACCCGTCGAGCGCCGGACGGCCGTTATGGCGTGCAAGGCCCTCGGACTGCGCGTCGCCGGCGTGGACCTGCTGCCGTCGGACCGCGGACCGCTCGTGCTCGAAGTGAACTCGTCTCCGGGTCTGGAGGGCATCGAGCGCGCGACGGGCGTCGACGTGGCAGACCGCATCGTCGCCTATGCCGAGAAGAACGCCCGGGTCGGGGCGGCACAGCGAGCGGCGTCGGCCCGGGAGGTCGAGGCCGCGACCGCCCAGTCCGTCTCGGACGCCGGGCCGGACGCGGGCGCCTAGATCAGGCGTAGCGCTCCTCGAACGCGTCGTCGTCCATCGTCAGAAAGCGGACGAGGTGGACGAGGCTGAGCACCCACGGGATGCCGGTCCAGAAGAACAGGAGCGACAGGATGCCGGCGCCCGTGCGGCCGAGGTAGAACTTGTGCACCATCGCGCCGCCGAGGAAAAGCGACACGAGGGCGAGCACGGCGGCCGTCGTGCGGTCCTTGGCCGGGCGTCCCGAGCGGACGCCTGGCTGGCGGACGCCGCACGTCGGGCAGAGCTCGGCGCGCGCGTCGAGGCGCTCCGCGCAGGCGTGGCAGTACTTCGTCGGGCGGGACGCGGCGCGCGGGGCCGTCCGGGTCGCAGACCGCGACCGTGTGGCGCGACGCGGGCGCGCCGGGTCTGGGCCGAACACGGTCTCTTCGAGCTCGTCGCTCGACAGGCCGTCGAGGTCGGCATCGGGATCGTTGGGGTCGAGGCGGTGGCGGGCGGACGTCATCGGAGGGCGGGTGCGAGAGAGGGGCACTACGGAAGCCGCACCGGTGGGTTACGGACGCGGCCAAACGCGAGCGCCCCCGATCCGGCGTGGATCGGGGGCGCTCAAACAGGTCGGATCGGTGCAGCGTTAGAGGCCGCCGCCGCCCGTCGTTGCTCCGGTGTTGCCCGCCCCGGAATACGTGTCCGGGTCGTTCGAGCTGCGGATGGTGTTGCCGCCTAGGTCGCCCGAGAGGCCGGCACCAGACGCTTTGACGCCCTTCGTCCCGGGCTCAGCGTCGAGGCCGAAGTTTTCGGCCATGTGGTCGAGCGGGTCGTCGGAGGCCGAGATGTGCCCGTCCTGGTCGTCGAACGTGTCGTCGGCGGGGAGGCCGTCGTCGGTCAGGTCGTGGTCCATGGGGAGGAGGAGAGAATGGAGCGCGTGGACGGCCGCGCCCGCGCGGCTGTTCCGCGACCCAACGCCGAGACGCCGGACGTCGGGCATCCGGCATTGGTGAGACCACTCTCTAGAACGCCGTCGGCGATCCGTGGTCGTGCCTTGATGGCCGCGTCTCGGAGACGTCGGTCGAGCAGCACTCCGCCACACGCGAGTGCTGGCCGCGCGGCCGGTCGTTCCCAGGTGGGATATCCCGCCCCTGGGAATCGGTCTCGGCGTCTCGCGTCGACAGGCCCGCGCGTTGTTCGGAATGCCGGTGGCGGGAGCGGCTCATCAGGCCCGCTCGCGTCAGTTCGTCAGCGAGCGGATCGGCGCCGGGATGCGCCCGCCGCGGTGCGCGAAGACAGAGCTGGAGAGTTGGGAGACCGCCATGACGGGCGCGCGGCCGAGGAGCCC
>DASVSE010000327.1:0-2831 GCA_036388235.1 Rubricoccaceae bacterium
GCCAGACCAGACCAGACGTGCACGGGCCGTCTCGACCGTGAACAGCGGCGTTGCCATCGTCAGAACAGCGGCTCCGCCGAGGCGATTTCGGCTGCCCGGGCCGCGGTCATCGGGAAGCGTGCTCCAGCAAGCGTGCCTGGCCGGCCCGTGGCCTCCCACGTGTCCAGCGCGTCGCGGGTGCTCTGCCCCGATGCCCACGCGAGCAGGCGCGCAGCTGCCTCCGGCCGACCGTCGAGGCGCGGGACGAGCCGTCCAGCAAGGGCGACGTCGAGTGGGTCGACGTCGCCGCCGAGTCGCGTGCGGAAGGCTCCGGCCGTCTCCCGAGCGTGGAGCGCAAACAGGGCGACCTCGTCCCGCGTGCGGTACCCCGGCCCGAGCGCCCCGAGGACCGGCAGGGCTTCTGCGACGGCATCGACGGCCCGCTGCACCTCGGCCCGGTCGGCTTCCGAGAGCCGGCCGAGACCGGCGAGGCGGATTGCGCGCGGCGTCCACGCCTCAGCAGGCCATCTCGCGCCGGGCGACTCGGGAGTCGGCGTCTCGGCCGCGGCCCACGCACCCAGATCGGTCGCGCCGAGGGTCAGCACGAAGGCGCGGTCGAGCACCTTGGCGCTGAACGCGTGTGCAGACTCGTCCACGTTGACGGTCCCGACGAGGGCCAGATTCGGAGTCAGGCCGACGTGCTGCCATTCGGCGTCGTGCTCGCCGACGCGCTCCGTCAGCAGCGGCG
The DNA here is from genome assembly GCA_036388235.1 of Rubricoccaceae bacterium. Taxonomy (GTDB): domain Bacteria; phylum Bacteroidota; class Rhodothermia; order Rhodothermales; family Rubricoccaceae; genus DASVSE01. The sequence continues at coordinate 728 of DASVSE010000327.1, forward strand.
GGCTCTGGAAGCCGCCGGCGACGGCCTCGCGTGCCTCCATGCGGCTCAGGACCTCGGCGAGAAAGTGCTCGGGCCGCCCGAGGTTCATCTCGTCCAGGACAAGCGTGTGGAAGTGGTCGGAGTCGCGGGCGGCGTCGTGCGCCACGCGCAGAAGCGCGCCCGGCCGGAAGCGTCCCGAGAGATCCGTGTAGCCCAGCGTCTCCGACGGGTCTGTCCAGTCCGGCCGGACTGGCACCAGATGCGCTACGCCGCCCGTCGCCTCGGCGACGAGCGCGGGCAGACGGCTCTTGCCGACGCCGGTCGGGCCGGCGAGGAGGACGAACGGCTTGGTGCGGAGGGCCGTGAGGTAGGCCGCGATCTCGAAGGGCTCGTAGACGAACCCGCGCGCCTCGACGGCTGCGACGACCCGCTCCGTGGCCGCGGCGCGGTCGAAATCCGCTGCGTCGTACCCAGCCAGCGGCTCGGAGACGGTTGCTGGCTCGGGGACGATGTCGGGGGTCGGCGCCGCGGCGGGCTCGCGGCGGGCAGCGTCTCGGACCGCCTCGACCGCAGCCATGAGGGCCTCGGGATCGGCCCCGGCGCGTGCGCGGACGACAAACTCCAGCACCTTGCCGTCGATGCCCGGCAGGGGGTGCAGCACGCGCTGCACGACGGCCCGGAAGCGCGCCTCGGGCGTCGGCAGGTCCGAGTAGAGGTCCAGCACGCGCAGGTGCGGGGCGAACCCGTCGTAGGGCACACGTGCCTCGTCTGGCAGGACGACGAGCGGACGCACGCGAACGCGGTGTGGTGCGTGCACGCCCGGCGCGAGAACTGTCGCGTCCTCGAACGCCGCCCCTGTCGCCTCGAACAGCCCGGCCACGACGCGCCGGCCGGCGAGGTAGGCCACAATGCGGTCGCCTGCGCGAACCTCGCCGAGGCGCAGCCGCCCCTGCTGCCGCAGGGCGAACGTGTTCGCGCGGACGAACGCCGGGAACGCGTCGGGCGAGACGGACCAGAGCCAGTAGGTCATCGGCCGCCCCGTGCCGCCCCGGCGGCCGTGCACGAATTGGTCACGGTCGCGCCGCCACTGGTCGTGCTGGAGCACGTGCAATGGTCGGGAAGAGCAGAATCCGGAGCGGGCACGGCGGGAACGAGAGCACGGCGAGCAACTTACACGCCCGGGCTGACGGAGGGTTGTCAGCCCCGATTCGTAGTCTGCGCGGCTGCCCCTCCCCGACCCCGGCTCGGCCGGTCACCCGATGGCCAACATCACCCGGATCAACTCGCCGTTCTCGCTCGACACGCCGTTCCGGCCAATGGGCGATCAGCCGCGCGCGATCGAGGAACTCACCGAAGGCATCTTCCGCGGCGACCCGGCCCAGACGCTCCTCGGTGCGACGGGAACGGGCAAGACGTTCTCCATCGCCAACGTCATCCGCAACACGGGCAAGCCGACGCTCGTGTTCTCGCACAACAAGACGCTCGCGGCGCAGCTCTACGCCGAGCTCCGGCAGTTCTTCCCGAACAACGCCGTCGAGTTCTTTATCTCGTACTACGACTACTACCAGCCCGAGGCCTACATCGTCTCGTCGGACACGTACATCGAGAAGGACATGGCGATCAACGAGGAGATCGACCGGCTGCGCCTCCGCGCCACGTCGGCCCTCGTCTCGGGCCGCCGCGACGTCATCATCGTCGCCTCGGTCTCGTGCATCTACGGGCTGGGCAACCCCGAGGAGTACAAGGCCCGGATCGTGCAGGTCCGCCCTGGCGAGACAACCGACCGCGACGACCTGCTCCGCCGCCTCGTCGACGTGTTCTACACCCGCAACGACGTCGACTTCGCGCCCGGCACGTTCCGCGTCCGCGGCGACACCGTCGAGGTTTTCCCGGCCTACTTCGAGGACCAGGCCTACCGGATCTCGTTCTGGGGCGACGAGATCGAGAAGATCGCCCGCATCGACCCGCTGACGGGCAAGGAGCTCAACCGCGAGGGCGACGGCGTCACGATCTACCCGGCCAAGCACTTCGTGACGCCGAAGGATCAACTCGACCGTGCCCTCGAAGGCATCCAGGAGGAGCTCCGGTGGCGCCTCGCGATTCTCCGCAACGAGGGCAACCTTGT
>DASVSE010000328.1:0-2453 GCA_036388235.1 Rubricoccaceae bacterium
CGCGGGTGCGCAGGCCAAGGCGGTCCAGTGACGCCTGCGTGCCCGGCATGAGGAGCGTGCTGTCGCCGTGGGCGACCTCGAAGATCCCGTCGGCATACGTCACCGTGTCGTACTGGCCGGCGGGGAACGCCCACGTCGCGAGCGCGGCGAGGGCAATCACGATCACGAGGACGGTGTACGGCGTCGGAAACGCGAAGCGGCGGGCGTCCATCGGCATCGGGGAGGCGGACAGGCAGGATACCGCCGGGCTCCACGCGTCCCAGGCCGATCTTGTGCCCGCTCTTCCGCCCCCGCCATGTCCCTCCTCCTGCTCAGCAACTCCACTGGCCCCGATGGAGCATTCCTCACGCACACGACTCCGTGGATTCGGGAGGCACTCGGCCCCGCGCGGCGGATCGCGTTCGTCCCCTATGCGTCCGTAACGGCCTCATACAAGGCAACGGCGGCGCGCGTCGCCGGGGCCCTTGCCGGCCTAGGGTTGGAGGTCGAGTCGGTCCATACCGCGGTAGACCCGGCCGTCGCGGTCGCCGAGGCAGACGCCGTGCTCGTCTGCGGGGGCAACACGTTTGCCCTGCTGCGCGCGATGCAGGCCGCGGGCCTCATCGAGGCGATTCGGGCGCGCGTCGCCGCGGGCGCGCCGTACGTCGGGTGGAGCGCGGGCGCAAACGTCGCGAGCCCGACCATTCGGACGACGAACGACATGCCGGTCGTGGAGCCGGCCGGCTTCGGGGCGCTCGGCCTCGTCCCGTTCCAGATCAACCCGCACTACACCGACGCGCACCCGCCGGGGCACCGCGGCGAGACGCGGGCGCAGCGCCTCGCCGAGTTCGTGGCGGTCAACCCGGACGTGCCGGTCGTGGGGCTGCCCGAGGGGACAGCGCTGCGGACCGACGGCCCGCGCCTCGCCCTGCTCGGGGCTGATGCCGTTCCCGTGTTCGACGCGGCCTCGCCCGGTGGCGCGCCCGTCGCCGCAGCCGACCTCGCCACACGCCTCGGATGGTGAGGAACCGCACGTCAGGGTCGGGCAGTTGGGCGGGTCCCCTTCCGCGCCCCGGCGCTCCCCGATGACTCAGCGCGACGTGACAGACCCGGACGGCCTCTCGTGGGCCTGTGTGCAGGCCTATGCTGGCCTGGGCGAAGGCGCCGCGGCGGACACGGCCGCCGAGCATGCCGATGGCGAGACGGTGACGGTCGTCTGCACGCCAACGGGCGCCGCCCAGACGGTCCGCCTCGATCTGGCGCCCGACTGGGCCGAGGCGCTCTCGGACGACGACTTGGCGGCGGCGATCACCGAGGCGCGCGGCTGACGCCTACTCGCGGGCGAGGCGCCGCAACACCCGCCGCAGGGCCGGTTCGACGAGCAGGCCCTCGTGCCGCACCCGAACGCGCCCGAGGCGGTCGATGACCAGGGTCGTCGGAAGCACGTCTGCCGGAGGCGGCGTGCCCGTGACGGGTGGCCCGACGAGGACCGGATAGGGCACGCCGTGGCGCGCGACGAAGGCGCGGACAGCGGCCGGGTCGTCGTCAGCCGAGACGCCCAGAAACTGCACCCGGCCCGCGAACTCGCGGCTGAGGTCCACGAAGCCCGGCGTTTCCACGACGCACGGCGGACACCACGTCGCCCAGACGTTGAGGACGACGACCTGCCCGCGGAAGTCGGGCGGGCCGAGTGTCTGGCCGTCGAGCGCGCGGTAGCGGGCGTCCGGCGCCGGCCCGAGATCGCCGAGGCGCGGCACGAGCCGGTGGGCGGCGAACGCGACGACGGCCACGACGAGCACCCACTCGGCGACGATCCACGCCCGGCCGGCGCGCGTTCGGTCTCGCCACCGCCGGCGGCTCACGCGGCCGGCAGGTTCGCCGCGAGCCAGCGCCGCACCTCAGCTTCGGGGAGGGCACCCGTGAACTCCGCCGCGACGGCCCCGCCGACGAACAGCTTGACGGATGGAATCCCGCGCACGCCGAAGCGCTGCGCGAGCGCCGGGTGCGCGTCCGTGTTGATCTTGACGAGGCGCCAGCGCCCGCCGCTCTCCTTCGCGAGCGCGTCGAGCGTGGGGCTGAGCGTGCGGCAGGGGCCGCACCACGGTGCCCAGAAGTCCACGAGGACCGGCTTCTCGGCGCTCTTGTTGAGCACCTCGGTCTGGAAGAGGTCGGGCATGGTCAGGCGCGGGCGGCGCCGCGGTTGACAGGTTCGCCGCGGTCCGGCGGGTCGATCTCGGTCGCGTCGGGCTCGACCTTGGCGCGGCGGTCGGTGAGAGTCGACATGTCGATGACGTAGCGGAAGCGCACGTCCTCGTCCTTGATCTTCTTGAACGCGTCGTTGATCTCCTCCATCGCGAGCGGCTGGATTTCAGGGCGGATGCCGTGCTCGGCGCAGAAGTCCAAGACCTCCTGCGTCTCCGCGACGCCGCCGATGAGCGAGCTCATGATGGACTTGCGCTGGAACAGCATGGTCT
>DASVSE010000329.1:0-1900 GCA_036388235.1 Rubricoccaceae bacterium
CGCGCGCCGTCGAGCTCGCGCCGAACGACGCGTCGGCCCAGTACAACCTCGGCGCGGCGATCCAGAACAAGGCCGCCGTCCTCAGCGCCCAGGCCAACGCGGCCACGGCCAACGCCGAGAACGCGCGCCTCATCGCCGAGCGCAACGCGACCCTCGAGCAGTCGCTGCCGTACTTCGAGCGCGCCCGGACGCTCTCGGCCGAGGGCGAGGACCAGCGCGGCGCCTGCACGGCCCTCTTCCGCGTCTACACGACGCTCGGCCGCATCGACGACGCCCGCTCGGTCTCGGCCTGCGCCGGCATCCCGATGAACTAGCCCCGCCGGCCGCCCCGCGGCCGGACGGCTCACCCGGCGGGGGCGCGTCTGCGCCTCCGCCTCTTTTTTTCGAAGCCCGTGTCTACGACTTCCGATTCCCCCGACGCCTCCGAGTGGGGCTTTGCCACGCGCGCCGTCCACGCCGGGCAGACCCCGGACCCGACGACGGGTGCCATCATGACGCCGGTCTACCTCACGAGCACGTACGTGCAGGAGGCCCCCGGCGAGCACAAAGGCCACGAGTACTCGCGCGTCTCCAACCCGACGCGCAGCGCGCTCGAGGGCAACCTCGCGAGCCTCGAAGGGGCCACGCAGGCGATCGCCTTCGCCTCGGGCGTCGCCGCGACCGACGCCGTCCTGCGCCGACTTCGCCCCGGCGACCACGTCGTGGCCTCGAACGACCTGTACGGCGGCTCGTACCGCCTCATGCGGCAGATCCACGAGCCGATGGGCATCCGCTTCACGTTCGCGGACCTCTCGGACCTCGACGCTGCCCGCGCCGCGATGACGCCCGAGACGCGCCTCGTCTGGGCCGAGACGCCGACGAACCCGCTCCTGCGCGTCACGGACATCGCCGCGCTCGCCGCCGTGACGAAGGAGGCCGGCGTCACGCTCGCCGTCGACAACACGTTCGCGAGCCCGTACCTCCAGCAGCCGCTCGCCCTCGGCGCCGACCTGGTCGTCCACTCGTCCACGAAATACATCGGCGGCCACTCGGACGTCGTCGGCGGGGCCGTCATGACGTCGGACGAGGAGTGGGCGGACCACCTGCGCTTCCAGATCAAGTGCACGGGCGCCGCCCCGGGCCCGATGGACTGCTTCCTGCTGCTCCGGGCGACGAAGACGCTGCACCTGCGGATGGAGCGCCACTGCACCAACGGCGCGGCTGTCGCGCGCCACCTGCGCGCCCATCCGGCCGTCGCGGACGTGCGCTGGCCCGGCTTCGAGGACCACGAGGGCCACGACGTCGCGAAAAAGCAGATGCGCGGCTTTGGCGGCATGGTCTCGTTCACGCTCCGCGACGACCGCATCGAGACGGCTGTTCGCTTTATGGCCGCGACGCGCGTGTTTGCCCTCGCCGAGAGCCTCGGCGGCGTCGAGAGCCTCGTCTCGCACCCGGGGAGCATGACGCACGGCTCGATCCCGGCCGACGTCCGCCGCGCCGCAGGGCTTTCCGACAGCCTCGTGCGCCTTTCGGTCGGTGTGGAAGACGAGGCGGACCTCCTGGCCGACCTCGACCACGCCCTTGCCACAGCTTCTGCCACCTGATCTGACGCCTGTGCCAACCGAGCCCACGTCCCCGCCTGCTTCCTCACCGGCCGCGACGCCGCGCGTCAACGACACGTTTGTCGCTCGCTTCGAGAAGTGGGCCCTTCCCCGGATGGCTGCACGGTTACCGGCGTGGGTCACGCCGGATACGCTGACGATCGCCGCGTTCGTCGGGGCCGGTCTGACGGCGGCAGGCTATGTGCTCGCAGACCGAAGCCTGCTGTGGCTCCATGTCGCCTCGCTCGGCTACCTGCTCCACTGGTGGGGCGACTCGCTCGACGGGACGCTGGCACGCGTCCGCGACATTCGCCGTGAGA
>DASVSE010000330.1:0-2429 GCA_036388235.1 Rubricoccaceae bacterium
GCGCTCGTCGGGTACCCGCCGCAGGACCTGCTGGACCGGCCGGCGTTTCTCGCGGAGGCCGACGAGGCGCTGGACTACGTCGCCCGAAACGCCCCCGAGGGCCTGGGACTTCTCCTCGGCGCGCCGCGGCGCAACCCGGCACCGGCCGGCAAGCGCCTCGTCAACGCCGCCTGCCTGCTGGACGGCGGGCGCGTCGTGGCCGAGGTCTCCAAGCGCCTCTTGCCGACGTACGACGTGTTTGACGAGGCCCGCCACTTTGCCCCCGGGTCGGGGCCGTGCGAGCCGGTCACCTTCCGCGGCCTGCGCCTCGGGCTGCACGTCTGCGAGGACCTCTGGAACAACACCGACGTCAACGACGCCGCCGTCACGCTCGGGGCCGACGTGCTCCGCGAGACGCTCGGCGAGACCTTCGGCACCGACCCGGGCGAGGCGACGGTGCGGGCCTACCGCGATAACCCTGTCGACGCGCTCGGCGCGGCTGGCGTGGACCTGTTCGTCAACGTCTCCGCGAGCCCCTTCGCAGCCGGCAAGCCGGCCGTCCGCCGCGCGCTCGTCGCCGCGGCGGCGAAGGAATGGGGCGTGCCGTTCGTCTATGTCAACCAGGTCGGTGCCAACACGGAGCTGATCTTCGACGGCGACAGCCAGGTCCAGAACGGCAAGGGCGAGGTCGTGTGGCGCGCCCGCGACTTTGCGCCCGACCTGTTCGTGTGGGACACGGACGACACCGACCCGCGCCCTTGCCCGCTCCAGGACGAGATCGCGTCGGTCCACGACGCGCTCGTGCTCGGCATCCGCGACTACGTCGACAAGACGGGCCCGAACGTCTTCAACACGGCCCTCATCGGCCTTTCGGGCGGCATCGACTCGGCGCTGACGTGCGCGCTCGCCGTCGAGGCGCTCGGGGCGGACCGCGTCGTCGGCATCACGATGCCGTCCAAGTACTCGTCCGGCGGGTCCGTGAGCGACTCGCAGCTGCTCGCCGACGCGCTCGGGATCGCCTTCCACGAGGTCTCGATCCGCCCGGCCGTCGACGCCTTCGACGCGATGCTCGCGCCCGTTTTGGGCGGCGCGCCAGAGGGCGTCACCGAGGAGAACCTCCAGGCGCGTGCGCGCGGCGTGACGCTCATGGCCGTCTCGAACGCGCAGGGCCACCTGCTGCTCACGACCGGCAACAAGTCCGAGACGGCCGTCGGCTACGCGACGCTCTACGGCGACATGTCGGGCGGTCTCGCAGTCCTCTCTGACGTCTTCAAGACGGACGTCTACCGCGTCGCGCGGTACGTCAATGAGCGCGCGGGCCGCGAGATCATCCCCGAGGGCACGCTGACGAAGCCGCCCTCGGCCGAGCTGCGACCGGGCCAGACGGACCAGCAGTCGCTCCCGCCCTACGACGTGCTCGACGCCGTCCTGCGGCGCTACGTCGAGCGCCATGCGGGCGTGGACGCCATCGCGGCCGAGACGGGCCTCGACCGCGATCTCGTCGCGCGCATCGCGGGCATGGTGGACCGCAACGAGTACAAGCGCCGCCAGGCCGCGCCGGGCCTGCGCGTCTCGGGAAAGGCGTTCGGCGTCGGGCGCCGGCTGCCCGTTGTGATGCGCCTCACGGCCGTTTCCGCAGACGGGGCGCTCGTCGAGGACCGCGGCACGTCGGCGCCCGCCGCCCTCTGAGCCTACTCGGAGAGGGCTACGACGGCGGCATCCAGTGTCCGGTCTCGGCCCGTCGCGAGGTCGTCGGCGTTGACGGGGATGGCCACGTCGGGCTCGATGCCGGCGTCGGGTACGCCCGTGAGGTCGAGGCCCGGCGGGTAGTAGCCGATGAGAGGAATGTCCACCTCGATGCCCGAGCCGGGGAGGCGGAAAAAGTAGAACGCCCCGCCGTTGATGCCGCGCTGGTTGCCGCCCGTCGTCTGCCCGACGAGGCGCGCGAGGCCACTCCGCTGCACGTCCTGCGCGAAGCCGTACGTGGCCGAGCTGTTGACCGGCCCGACGAGGACCGCCACACGGCCGTCGTAGCGAATCGAATCCGGACGGATCGTCTTCTCAGTCCCGCCGTCGTCCCAGCGCGTCATCCGGAGCAGTTCGCCCGTCTGGTCTGCGGCGATGTCCGCGTTCCAGTCGTCGAAGCTGCGGTCCCACGTGTCGGCGTGCGGGCGGAGGCGGTCCGGAAGTGTCCGGTAACGGACGTAGCGCGCGCCGGTCGGGAACGACAGCGGAGCGCGCGCGAGGTAGCTCAGCAGGGCATCGCCGACGTCCGAGCCGCCCTCGTTCTCGCGCAGGTCCACGACGAGGCGCGGGGCGCCGGCGAGCGCCGTGACGGTCGAGTCGAGAAAGGCCTTCCAGTCCCACGTGACGCTGTAGGTCGCCCACGACGGCATCGTGAGGACGGCCGTTCCGTCGGCGAGCGTGCGGACGGTCCAGCCGAGCGGGTT
>DASVSE010000331.1:0-1567 GCA_036388235.1 Rubricoccaceae bacterium
GAAGAGGCGGACGCCCGCATCGGTCGCGAGCGCGAGAACCGTCTCGAAGCGTGCCGAGCGGTCGGCCACGCCGTCGAGGTCACGGAGAAGGCGGGCACGGTTGGCCGCGTCGTCGGCGTCGGGGCCGGCGAAGCGGGCCGAGTGGACGCCGGGGGCACCGCCAAGCGCGGTCACGAGCAGGCCCGTGTCATCGGCGAGGGCGGGGCGCCCGGTGTGGGCGAAGAGGACAACAGCCTTGAGCATCGCGTTGCCGGCGAGCGTCGCGGCCGTCTCATCGACGTCGGGCGCGTCCGGCAGGTCGGCGGCGGAGACGAGGCGGAAGCGGCCGCCGAGGCGGTCGGCGAGCTCGGCGACCTTGCCGGTGTTGCGGGTTGCGAGAATGAGCGTCTCCATCACATCGAGAAGTCTGGTTCATCGATCACTTCGCCGTCGCCGATCACGTCCTCCCCCTCGTCCAACGCGTCGTTCTCGGGCTCGACGACGCCGTCGCCGTCCCAGTCCTCGACGCCCTGATCGAGCAGCGTCCACTGGGCCGCGTCGCGGCGGAGGGCGGCCGCGTCGAAGCCGGCCTCGCCCGTGGGGTCGCGCCCGAGGGCGTCCTCGGCCTGGGCGGCGGCGTCGGCGTACTGACCCTGCCCGGCCAGGGCGCGAGCGTAGAGGGCGTGTGTGAACGGCCGCGCGGGGTCGAGGCGAACGGCCCGGCCGAGCACGTCGGCCGCGTCGTCGTAGCGCTCCTCGCGGAGGTAGAGCGAGCCGAGGTTGGAGAGCGGGAACGGCCACTCCGGGTCGAGGCGAGCGGCCCGGCGGTACTGCGCCTCCGCGTCGCCGGTCCGACGGGCGTCAGCCAGGAGACGGCCGAGGCTGTTGGGCGGCAGCGCCCACTCGGGCCAGGCCTCGGCGGCAGCCTCGTAGCCGTCGCGGGCGCGGCCCGCGTCGCCCGAGAGCGCGGCGAGGCGCGCCTCGGCATAGGCCGCCCGGGCGCGGACGTGCGCGTCGTCGGGGGCAATCTCGGCGGCCCATGCCGTCATGCGGCTCGTGCGCTCCCACTCGGCGCGGCTGACGTCCGAGGTCGCGTAAAAGCGGGCGTAGACGTCGTCCACGGCCTGGATCAGGTGCGGAAACGCCGCCCGCCCGACCCGCTCGGCCGCGCCACTGCCGGGCCGCTGAAGGGCGAGGCGCTGCGCGTAGTCGTAGGCGTTGACGCGGACGGGCGTCACCAGATCGCCGCGCGAGATGGCATCCATGGCCTCCTGTTCGAGGCGACTCGGGCCGAAGCGGAGGTAGGCCAGCACGGCCGCCGCGCCGAGCAGGACGACGGCAACCAGGACGACCATCCGTCCACGTTTGCGTGTCGGCGGGGCGGGCGTCGGCGGCTCAGGTGGCAGAGCAGGCGTCGGGGCGGCCGGCGGCACCGCCGGCGCTGGGGCGGCATACGGTTGCGCATAGCGGCCCGCCAAACTCGGCGGGCGGTCCGACGCCAGCAGCGCGTCGAGCGCCTGCGACGCGGACTCGGCAGGGCGGTGGGGCGGTGGGCCGGCTGTCGGTGCATCCGCCGGTGGGGCCACGG
>DASVSE010000332.1:0-1879 GCA_036388235.1 Rubricoccaceae bacterium
CTTGGAGAGGGTCGCTGCGCGGATGGACTCGGTCGGCCGGGTCGGCCGCGCCGTCGCTGTTCGATTCACTTGTCCCGACGCCGTCGGCGCGTGCCGTGTGGTGACGAATCACCGAGACGGGGGAGGCCGACTCGGAGGGAAAGGGCTAGCCTTACGGGTCTCCTCTCCCGTATCAGATGCGCTGTTCTGCCCTCCTCGCCGCCATGCTCGTCCTGGCCTCTGGCCCCGCTGCAGCACAGGCCGGGCGGTACACCGTCTCGGGGACCAATCCGGGTGGAAGCGGCAGCTACGGCGGCACGCTGACCGTGTCCCCGCAGGGCGAGGCCTACCGCGTCGTGTGGGAAACCGGCGGCGCGCCGGTCGAGGGTATCGGCGTCGTCGTGAACGACGTGCTGGCGACGGCCTACGGCGGGTCGTGCGGTATCGTCGCGTATGCACCCGTGGACGATGGGTACGAGGCCGTCTGGGCGACGATGGGCGGGACCGAACTGGGGACCGAGCGCGCCGAGGAGGCCGGGCCCGGGGGCGCCCACCGCGTTTCCGGGACGAACCCAGGCCGCGAGGGGACTTACACAGGCACGCTCGTCATGGAGACGATTCAGAACGTGACCGCCGTCCGTTGGGACGTTGGTGGAAGCGTGTACGAAGGCGTTGGGCTGGCCGTCGAGGGCGTGCTCGGCGTTGCGTACGGGGCCGAGACGTGCAGCGTGGCCGTCTACCGCATGGCGGACGGCGCGCTGGACGGCGTGTGGACGATGCCCGGGGCCCCGGGCTTCGGCACCGAAACGGCGACGGCAGACTAGGCCTGCCCCGTCGCCGCAGCAACCTCCGCGCGGAGCGCCTCGGTGAGCGCGGCCGTCGTCATCGTGCCGACGTCGCCCTGGCCGTGGCGGCGGACGGCGACGGTCCCGCCCTCGGCCTCATTCCGGCCGACGACGAGCATCACGGGGACCTTCTCCAGCTCGGCGTCGCGGATCTTGCGGCCGACCTTCTCGCTTCGCACGTCCGTCTCGGCGCGGAAACCGGCGTCGCGCATCTCGGCCGCAACGGCGTGCGCGTAGTCGTTCTGGGCGTCCGTAATGGGGAGGACCTTGACCTGGAGCGGGGCGAGCCAGAGCGGGAAGTTGCCGCCCGTGTGCTCAATCATGACGCCGATAAAGCGCTCGAGCGAGCCAAACGGGGCGCGGTGGATCATCACCGGCCGCAGCTTCTGGTCGTGCTCGTCGGTGTACGTGAGGTCGAAGCGCTCGGGGAGGTTGTAGTCCAGCTGGACCGTGCCGAGCTGCCAGCTTCGGCCGAGGGCGTCCTTGACCATGAAGTCCAGCTTGGCACCGTAGAAGGCGGCCTCGCCGGTTTTCTCGACCGTCTGCAGCCCGCACTCGGCCGCGGCCTCGCGGATGGCCTGCTCGGCGCGGTCCCACGTCTCATCGTCGCCGATGTACTTCTCGGTGTTGTCGGGGTCGCGGAGCGAGACCTGGGCGGTGTAGTCCTGGAAGTCGAGGGCCTTGAGGACCGTCATCGTGAGCTCAATGGCGGCCTTGAACTCGTCCTTGACCTGGTCGGGCCGGCAGAAGACGTGGGCGTCGTCCTGCGTGAAGCCGCGGACGCGCGTGAGGCCGCCCAGCTCGCCGGACTGCTCGTAGCGGTAGACCGTCCCGAACTCGGCGAGGCGGACGGGCAGGTCGCGGTAGGAGCGGGGCTTGTGGGCGTAGATCTGCGTGTGGTGCGGGCAGTTCATCGGCTTGAGGAGGTAGCCGATGCGGCCGTCCTCGCCGCCGTCGTGCGTGCGCTCCTCGGGGTGCTCGCCGTGGGGGATCGTTGCCCCCGGCCCGTCCTCGAACATGGGCGGGAACTGGCTGTCCGAGTAGTACGGGTAGTG
>DASVSE010000333.1:0-2818 GCA_036388235.1 Rubricoccaceae bacterium
CGATCCTGTCCACCGCTCTCGCTCGCCCTCAGGGGACCGCCGTGACCCCGGCGGCCGGCAGTGCGCCCCCGCCGGCGCCGCAAGCGCAGGCCTTCGCCAACATCCAAGACCGCGTCGTGCAGGCGCTCCTGCGGCGCGGGATCGTCCAGGCGGAGCAGGTCATCGAGGCCGAGAAGGCACGGACGGACCCGCGCGAACCGCTCTGGCGCGCCCTCGCGGCGGTCCCGCACGTGGACCGCGACAAGGTCTTCGAGCAGGCCGCGGCGACCTACGCCTTCCGCCTCGCGCCGGTTAAGGACCGCGAGCCCGAGGCCGAGTTCGCCAAGACCGTCATCGAGTCGTTCGACGACGAACTCGGCAAGCGCCTCGTCGAGCTTGAAGCCGTGCCCTACGCCTACGCGCAGGACCAGCCGTCGGGCATCCTCAAGCTCGTCTTTATCACCGAAGACCCGATGCGGCCCGAGCTGCAGAAGGTCGTCAACGCGCTCGAACTCGAGCGTTTCGAGCTGTGCTACGCGCCCGCTGCGGTCGTGCAGCGCGTCATCACGGAGGCCTTCCCGCGCAAGAACGAGTTTCTGGAGCGCATGTCGGCCGACATCGGCCCGGACTTCGACCTCGGCGTCTCGTTCGAGTCGGGCCAGAAGAAGAACCTCGTCGACGAGGACGCGCTCGAGGCCGAGATCGCGTCGTCGAGCCTGCTCAACCTCGTCGAGGCTGTCCTCGTCGAGGGCGTCCGCCTGGGCGCGAGCGACATCCACGTGTGGCCGAATGCCCACAAGCAGACCGAGATCCACTTTCGCGTCGACGGCCGCCTCGCGCGGTGGCACCTCGAAGACAAGGGCAGCCCCGAGGCCCTCCTGGCGGTCTTCAAGGACTCCGCCCTCAACGTGGACCGCTTCGAGCGCGACATGGCGCAGGACGGCTTTATCCAGCGCAAGGTCGACGGGACGCTCATCCGCTACCGCGTCTCGATCCTCCCGATCGCCAACGCCGACCCCGAGGTGCGGAGCGAGTCCGTCGTCATCCGAATCCTCGACGACCGCAAGGTGGTCACGGACCTGGCGAAGCTCGGCCTGCTCGAAGGGGCCATGGAGAAGTTCCAGAAGGCGATCCGGCAGCCGCACGGCATGGTCATCCTGACCGGCCCGACGGGCTCGGGCAAGTCCACGACGCTCGTCGCGGCGCTCTCGAACGTCGTCACGCCGGAGGTGAACGTGCTCACGGTCGAGGACCCGGTCGAGTACATCATCCCGGGCGTCCGCCAGATCAAGCTCTCGCACAAGCTCTCGCTCGAAGGCGCGCTCCGGGCCATCCTCCGCCACGACCCCGACATCGTGATGGTCGGCGAGATGCGCGACAAGGACACGGCCGAGCTGGCCATCAAGCTCGCCAACACGGGCCACCTTACGTTCTCGACGCTCCACACCAACGACGCGCCCTCGGCGGTGAGCCGGCTCTACAAGATGGGCCTAGAGCCCTTCCTGATCGCGTACGCGATCAACCTCGTCGTCGCGCAGCGTCTCATCCGGACGCTCTGCGACACGTGCAAGCGGCCCGAGACGACGCCGGACCTCGTGCTGCTGCGCGAACTGGGCTTCTCCGAGGAGCAGATCCGCACGACGGTCTTCTACGCGGCCACGCGCGGCGGGTCGTGCCCGAACTGCAAGGGGCGGGGCTACAAGGGCCGCCGCGCCTGCGCCGAGGCGCTCTACTTTTCGCCCGCCGTCCGGCAGGCCATCGTCGAGGCCGGCGGCGAGATCAACGAGGACCGCATCCGCGAGATCGCCGAGGGCGAGGGCATGCTCACGCTCGCCGCGTCGGCGCGCGTGCTCGTCGGGCGCGGCGAGGTGTCCATCGAGGAGATGATGCGCGTGACGGCGGGCGAGCACTAACGGCCCCCACCGGGCAGGGGCTGAATCCATTGGTAGACGCCGGACACCCCGGAGCATCTTGGAGGTCTTCTAGGAGATGCTCCGGGATGTTCCAGGTTCGTCGGGCACGTTCCGGGAGTCCTGGGATCGTCGGAGGGGCATCCCGATGCAAGGACGAAATCCGGAACGTGAGGTCGAAACGGAATGCCGGCGTGGGTCGAAACGGACGGCGGAGCCACGCCAGACTCCGGGTGAGACGGTATGGCCGGTGCAACGGGTGCAGTGGTGTGCCAAAGCGCGCCGCCGATCCCGACCTGAGATCAGCAGGCCGCCCCGGGTAGGTAGCGTCCGGGACTTCGCTTCCAGCCATGCCCCAGACGCTCCTCGCGCTGCTCGCGCTCACCCTCTCGTCGGTGCTGGTGCTGAACCAGCAGCGGCTCACCACGAAGGCGCAGACGCGCATGATGACGGACGAGCTGGAGCTGGCCGCCTCCGGCCTCGCCTCGGACATTCTCGAGTTTGCCGAGGCGCGCTCCTTCGATGAGTCGACCACGCCGCCCGCGATTGAGGCGACGCAGATCGTGCCGTCGCAGAGCGCGGTGTTCGTCCCCGCGACGGCCTTCGGCCTTGCCGACCGTGGCACGGCGGGCTGCAACCTGCTGACGCCCGGCGTCACGCCCGAGTGCGACGATCTCGATGACCTCAGCGGCCTCGTCAACGTGCCGGTCTCGATCCCGCTCGCCAACGGGCGCAGCGTGCCGTTCACGGCCACAATCAGCGTCGAGTACGTCAGCGAAACCGCCAGCAACGCCGTGTCCGACACCCCGACGCGCCACAAGCGCATTGTCGTCAGCGTTCGGAGCCGCTTCGTCAACGGCGGTCGCATCCCCGTTCTCGTGTCGCCCCGCGTGATCTCCTATGACCCTGTCAAGGCCTCAAAGGACCAC
>DASVSE010000334.1:0-6514 GCA_036388235.1 Rubricoccaceae bacterium
GGACGCCGAGGGCGCAGACGCGCCGGCTGAGGCGCCTGCCGAGGCTGCCCCGAAGGCGCGGCGCTCGCGTGCCAAGAAGGCAGCCCCCGAGACGCAAACCGAGCCCACGGCGCCGGCTGCCGATCCGGCTCCTACCGAGCCGTCTGCGGCGGAGACGCCGGCCGAGACGACCGCGAAGCCCCGCCGGACGCGGGCCAAGAAGGCGGCGCCCGCCGACGCGGCCCCGACGGAGACGACCGAACCGACGCTCCCCGCACCGGAGGCGGCGCCCGCTCCGGTCGAAATGCCCGCCGCAGACGACGCCCGGTCGGCCCGCCCGCGCCGCACGCCGCGCACCCGCCCCGCGCCGGCCACACCCGCACCGACCACCACGGCCCCGGCCGATGCACCAGACGCCCGCGGCGACACGGGCCTCGCCAGCCGCGCCGCGGCCGAGGCGACCGAGACGCCGGACGACGCCCCACGCAGCCGCCGCCGGACGCGCGGCGACGTGGACGCCCGCACGACCGAGACGACCGCGCCGCGCCGCGAGGAGCAGCCCGCTCCGGAAACGGCCCGAGTGCCCGCCGAGACCCCGGCGCCCGCTCCCGCACGCCCGCGCGGGCTCGCCATCGTGGACCTCTCGTCGGGCGCCCGGACCCGCCCCGCGCCTCGTCCGACGCCTCCGGTGGCTGAGGCTCAGGAGGTGCCGGCGGACGACGAGGCGCGCAGCCGCCGCGGTGGGCGCAGCCGAGACGAAGCCGTCGCCCCGCCCACCGCCGCGACGCCGGAGCTCCGCACGCCCGACGCCCGGACGGCCGATGTGCTGTCCGCCGATGACGACGCGCCCCGCTCGCGACGGCGCCCCACGCGCCGGCCGGACGACAGCCTCGATGAGGCGCCGGCCGACGTGCCGGCTCGCACCGAGACGACGGACACGGCTGACGACGCCGGTCGCCGTGGACGCCGCGCGCCGCGCGGCCGCGAGTCCACGTTGGAGAGCCGGGCCGAGACCGGCACGCCAGAGGCCCAGACGACCGACGACCAGCCAGTCGAGGCGCGCTCGACTGAGGCGCGTCCGGCTGAGCCCCGGCGTGAGGGCACGCGGGGCGACTCGGCCCGCGGCGAGGGCCGCCGCTCCGAGGGCCGCGAGACGCCTGCGGGCCCCCGTGCCCCCGGCGCCCGCCGCGTCCCGATCCCCTCCAACGAGCAACTGCTCCGCCGCGGCGGCAACGTGATCGTCAAGATCACCAAGGAGCCCATCTCGGCCAAGGGCAGCCGCGTTTCGACCGACATCTCGCTCGCCGGTCGCTTTCTCGTCCTCGTACCCGCGGCCGACTATGTCGCCGTGTCCAAGAAGATCGAGTCCGCCAAGGAGCGCCGCCGCCTGCGGACGCTCGCGCAGTCGCTCAAGCCCGACAATTGCGGCGTCATCGTCCGCACGGTTGCAGAGGGGCGTGACGCCAAGTCGCTCGACACGGACCTGCGCCTGCTTATCGACAAGTGGCGCCAGATCGAGGCCCGCCTCGACGGCGGCCGCGCCAAGGCGCCCGTCCTGCTCTACGAGGACGTCAACATGGTCTCGTCGATCATCCGCGACCTCTTCTCCGAGGACTTCGACCGCATCCTCGTCGACGACCCCAAGACGTTCCGGAACGTCCAGGCCTACGTCCAGGCCGTCGCGCCGGACATGGCGGACAAAGTGGAGCTCCATCGCGGGACGACGCCAGCCTTCCGGGCGGCGGGCATCGACAAGCAGGTCGAGGAGGCCTTCTCGCGCCGCGTCAACCTCAAGAGCGGCGGCTACCTCTTTATCGAGACGACCGAGGCGATGCACGTCGTCGACGTCAACTCGGGCCGCGCCGGGCGTGGCAAGAGCCAGAAGGAGAACATGATCGCGGTCAACGTCGAGGCCGCGCGCGAGGTCGCCAAGCAGCTCCGCCTCCGCGACCTCGGCGGCATCATTGTCGTCGACTTTATCGACCTCCGCCTGGAGTCGGACCGCCGCAAGGTCACGAACGTCCTCACCGAGGCCTTCGCCAAAGACCGGGCCGTCACCAAGCTGCTCCCGATGTCGGACTTCGGGCTCGTCCAGATCACGCGCCAGCGCCTGCGGCCATCTATCACGGCCCAGCCGGACGAGGACGAGGGAACGTCGGCCGACCCAGCGGCGCGCGCCGAGCGCGCCGGCGCGGGCGAGATCGCCCAGGCGCCCGGCCGCCGCTCTCGCGACGACGACCGCGGCGGCCGCGGCCTCGACGCGGGTCCGGTCGACCTCGCGGATGCGGCCTCCGCCGACGAACGCCCCGCACGCCGCGGCGACCGCTCGCGCGACGCCGGCACCCGCGAGACGGGAAGCCGCGACGCGGGCCCGCGCGACGAGCGCCCGTCGCGCCGGACACGCGAGCCGCGGGCTGCCGACGCGGCGTTCGACGACGTGCAGCCCGAGGTTGCGGCCTCGCCCGAGTCTGCGACCGCGCTCCTGCGCGGCTGGCTGGACAACTACCGCCGGTCCGTCGATGAGGCGTACCGTCTGCGGCCGGTCATCGTGCGCGTGCACCCGCTCTTCCTGACGCACCTCCAGCGCGGCCTCTTCAGCGCCCTCACGCGCTGGCGGTTCTCGATCCGCGACATTCCGTGGCGCATCGAGGAAGACGCCGCGCTCGACCCGCTCGCCTTCGACGTCCGCGACGAGAAGTCCGGCCGCTCGCTGCTGCGGAAGTACACGCTCTAGGCGGCACGCCTTGCCGCCGCTGGGCGACCCGAGCGGCGCGTCTTCCACCCGGAGGGCGCGCCGCCGTCGCATCCCCCACCGCTCCCCGCCCCGATGACTCTGACGGCGACGCTCGCAGCCTTCGAGGACGCGCTGAAGCGCCTCGGCGTCCCCGTTCGGCGCGGGCGCGGCGGCTTCCGCGGCGGCCGCTGTACGGTCGATGGCCGCGATGTTGTCGTGCTCAACACGCTCCACCCGCCCGAGGCGCACGTCGCGGTCCTCGCGGGCGCCCTCGCCGAGTTGCCCCACGATGGCCTCTACCTCCGCCCCGCCGTCCGCGCCGCCCTCGACGACGCGCTGAGCGGCCTCAGCCGGCAGTTGCCCCGCGATGCCGCGGGCGTCGACGCGGCCGATCCGGACGCAGCCGCCGACGCTCCGTGATGCGCCTCCCCGACCTGCTCGGCGTTACGGCGACGCTTCTCGGCACGGGGACGTCCACGGGCGTCCCCATCATCGGGTGCCGCTGTACGGTCTGCACGTCTGAGGATCCGCGCGATGCGCGGACGCGGACCTCGGCGCACGTCGTGGCCCATACGGCGGCCGGCGACGTCCACCTCCAGATCGACGCCGGGCCCGACTTCCGCGTCCAGGCGCTGCGTGAGGGCATCACGGCAGTCGACGCGCTCGTGGTCACGCACCACCACTTCGACCACGTCGTCGGGTTGGACGACCTGCGGCCGTTCTTTTTCGACAACCGCACCCCGGCGCCCGTCTGGGCGCTGCCAGCGAGCGGCGTCGTTCTGCGCGAGATGTTCGGCTACGTCTTCGACCGCGCCTACCCGGGCTCGTCGCTGCTGGACCTCCACGAGACCGACGGCCGCACGCCGTTCGTGGTCCAGAGCCGCGACGGCTCCGGCGCCGCCGTCCGCGTCACGCCCGTCGTCGGGCGGCACGGGCGCATCGACGTGATGGGCATCCGCATCGGCGGCTTCGCCTACCTCACCGACGTCAAGACCGTCCCGGACGAGACGATCGACGCCCTGCACGGCGTGGACGTGCTCGTGCTCGACGGCCTCCGGCCCGAGTCGCACCCGACGCACCTGTCGTTCGCCGAGGCAGCCGAGGTCGCGGCGCGCGTCGGGGCGGCCGAAACGTGGTTCGTGCACATGACGCATGCCGTGACGCACGCCGAGGGCGATGCCCTCCTGCCGCCGGGTGTCCGCCTGGCCTACGACGGGCTCGTCCTGACGGCGTGACGATATCGCGTGCGGTTGGGACATGGGTTGGCTTTACATGTGTCGGCTCGGTATCGTGAGAGACCGCCCCCTTTCGCACTGCCGGCCCATGCACCTTTTCGACCGCTTCCGCCGCCCCGCCCCCGCCGACCGCCGCGACTTCCTCCGCCGAGCCGGGCAGGCAGGCCTCGCCGCCGCCGCTGCCGGCGTCCTCGGCGCCGATACCTCGTGGGCCGCCGTCGAGGCACGCGCCACTGCCGCAGGCATCACCCCCGGCACTCTCGTGGATGCCCGGGGCCGCGCCGTCGAGAGCACACAGTTCATCTCCGAGCCCTTCATCGGCGAACTCATGGTCGTCGGGTTCAACTTTGCTCCCGTAGGCTACGCCCTCTGCAACGGTCAGCTCCTGCCGATTAACCAGTACGACGCCCTGTACGCTCTCCTCGGCACGACCTACGGCGGCGACGGGCAGACGACCTTCAGCCTCCCGGACCTCCGGGGCCGTACCCCGATCCACTTCGGACAGGGCCCGGGCCTGAGCAGCTACGTCCAGGGCCAGAAGGCCGGCACGGAAAACACGACGCTGAACGCGACCCAGATGCCTCAGCACGTCCACGCCCTCACCGGCGGCCTCCCCGTCTCGAGCGCGCCCGGCACCACCCCCAACCCTGTCGGGGCCACCCTCGCCCGCCCGGCGTCCAGCATCCCCACGTACGTCACGACGGTCCCGGACGGCACCGGCGGCTCGCTCCCCCTCTCCGGCACCGCGGCCATCGCCGGCGGCTCGCAGCCGTTCGGCAACCTCAGCCCGTTCCAGGTGATCAACTACTGCATCGCCACCGAGGGCATCTTCCCCTCGCAACAGTAGTCTCCGGCCTGTAGGGCCACCGGCACGCCTGCGGGCCCGGCCGGTCGTCGCCCGCCGCCTTGCACGCCGAGGTAACCCCGACACAAGACTAAACGGCCCACACCCGCCGGTCCTCACACCCGACCGCCGCCCCGGGCCTCCCCATCGCACCCTCCGCCGACGTTCTCTTATGCGCCTCTTCGACCGCTTCCGCCGACCCGCTCCCGCCACCTCCGACCGGCGCGCCTTTTTCCGCCGCATGAGCGGTGCCGGCCTCGCCGTCGCTGCCGCCGGAACCCTCGGTGCTGACGACGCCTGGGCCGCTGTCGAGGAGCGCGCCGCCCGCTTCGGCATCGTCCCAGGCACCCGCGTCGATGCCAACGGCCAGCCCCTCCAGAGTGCCCGGCTGGGCTTAGATCCCTTCATCGGCGAAATCATGATCGCCGGGTTCAACTATGCACCCCGAGGCTACGCCTTCTGCAGCGGGCAGCTCCTGCCAATCAACCAGAACACCGCTCTTTTCTCCCTCCTCGGCACGACCTACGGCGGCAACGGCAGCACGACCTTCGGCCTCCCCGATCTCCGGGGCCGCGCCCCGGTGGGCGTCGGACAGGGCCCGGGCCTGGGCAACTACTCCATGGGCCAGCTCGGCGGCACGGAAAACACGACGCTGAACGCGACCCAGATGCCTCAGCACCTCCACGCCCTCACCGGCGGCCTCCCCGTCTCGAGCGCACCCGGGACCACCGCAGACCCTATTGGGGGCACCCTTGCCCAGCCCGCGTCTGGCATCCCCCAGTACGTCACGACGGTCCCGGACGGCACCGGCGGCATCCTCCCCCTCTCCCCCGGCACCACGGCCATCGCTGGCGGCTCGCAGCCGTTCGACAACCGCGACCCGTTCCTCGTGATGAACTTCTGCATTGCCACCACGGGCATCTTCCCGTCGCGCCCCTAGGCCCGGACTGTTCCCCGCTCCGCTCCGCTTCCGAACCGTCCCCGCCATGCCCCTCGTCTCCGCCCGCCTCCGCCCCACCGGCCTGCCGCCCCGCCGCCTCGCACTCGGTGGGCTCGTGCTCGGCGGGATCGTCCTGCTCGCGCCGCCTGTGGCCCGCGCCCAGGACGCCGCCCTCGCCCCGGCTTTCACGTCTCAGACGGCCCCGCCGTCCCTCGCCGCGACCGGCTTCATGAGCGCCGTCGTTCTCGTCGACCTCGACTCGGACGGTGACCTCGACGCCGTCGAGGGCCTCGCCAGCGGTGCGGTGCTCTCGTCGCTCAACACGGCCGGGCCGACCGCGCCTCCGGTCTACGCGCGCCGCGCGGCGGGCGCGGCTGGCCTTCCCGCAGTCGTCAGCTTCGCTGCCGTCCCCGCGGCCGGCGACATCGACGGCGATGGCGACACCGACCTCGTCATCGGCGGAGGCGACGGCGAACTCCGCGTCTCGCTCAACACGGCCGGGGCGGGTGCACTTGCGGCCTTCTCCGCCGCGACGCTCAGCCCGTACGGCCTCTCGGACGTCGGCGACAACGCCGCGCCGACGCTCGGCGACGTCAACGGCGACGGCGACCTGGACCTGCTCGTCGGGCGGACGGACGGGACGGTCGCCTACTTCGAGAACACGGCCGGGCCGGCGGCGACGCCGGCGTTCGCGCTCCGCACCGGGGCGGCCAACCCGCTCGCGGCCCTCGACGTCGGCTTCTCGAGCGCCCCGCACCTCGTCGACCTCGACGGCGACGGCG
>DASVSE010000335.1:0-6893 GCA_036388235.1 Rubricoccaceae bacterium
CGGACGGAACCATCGGGCTCCACGCCGAAGACACGTGGACCATGCTGGACGGCATCGGCGTGACCGACTTCCGGCGCACGTTCGGCGGGACGGGCAACCCGCAGACCGAGCGGTTCCGATACACGCTCGCCTACGCGCGCGTGGGTGGCGTCGCCTATGGTCAGCCGGTCGCGTCGGGCAGTCCGTATCCGGGCTACCTCCCGCTCGGCGTCGGCGATCGCTGGGACTACGCGCTGTTCTCAGGCCCGCCCGGCGCCGAGACGCCCGACGGCGTCGCCTCGGTGACCGTCACCTCCATCACATCCGAGACGGCCGTCCGGCGCGCCGTTCGCTTGGCCGTCATTCAGCGCAGCGCTTCCGGCGCCGAGACCCGGGGCGAGTGCGGGCTCTTTCGCGTCTCCCTCCCCGCCGAGTTGACGGGCGGGGCGGGGTGCAGCCCACCCGAGAGCATCCCGAATGGCTTTTCCCTCGGGGTTGAACTCGGCCCTTCGGCGTTCACTATCGGCGGTGAGGAGGTGACGGCCGACCAGGCCTACGGCGCGACGACCGTCAGCCAGAACCTCCCATCCATCACCGTCACGACGCGGCGGACGACCGAGGCGGCGCGCGGGCTCGGCATCGTCCGGTGGACGTTCGCCGAGACGTACTCGGCGCCGTCGCCGACGCCGAGGTACCGCAGCGGGCGCCTCGTCTATGCGCGTGTGAATGGCGTCGAGACCGGGCGGCAGGCCGTTGCCGGCGAGGACGCCCCCGCCGAGGCGCAAACGCTGACGCTCGGCCCGAACCCGGCCCGAACGCAGACGACGCTGCGGTTTGCCGCCGCCGAGCGCGCGGCCGAGGCGGTCGTCCGCGACGCGCTCGGCCGCGTCGTTCTGCGCGTGGCGGTGCCTTCCGGGGCGAGCGAGGCGACGCTCGACGTGTCTGGCCTGGCGACGGGCGTATACATCGTCGGAATCGGCGCGGCATCCGGGCGGCTCGTCGTCCTGCACTAGCCAGAGGCCGCGGGCGGCCGGTACCTTGCGGGGACACGCACCCGCCCCTGCAATGGAACCCGCCGTCCTCACGCCGCCCTCCGGTCCGCGCCCGGTCCGCGCCCCGCGCGGGGCCACGCTCTCGTGCAAGGGCTGGCACCAGGAGGCCGCGCTGCGGATGCTCATGAACAACCTCGACCCGGCCGTGGCCGAGCGGCCGGACGACCTCGTCGTGTACGGCGGGACGGGCAAGGCGGCCCGCGACTGGGCCTCGTTCGACAAGATCGTCGAGACGCTGCGGCGGCTGGAGAACGACGAGACGCTCCTCGTGCAGTCCGGCAAGCCCGTCGGCGTGTTCCGGACGCACGACGAGGCGCCGCGCGTGCTCATCGCCAACAGCCACCTCGTCGGCCGGTGGGCGACGTGGCCCGAGTTCCGCCGCCACGAGGCCCTCGGGCTGACGATGTACGGCCAGATGACGGCCGGCTCGTGGATCTACATCGGCACGCAGGGCATCCTCCAGGGCACGTTCGAGACGTTCGCCGAGGCGGCCCGCCAGCACTTCGGAGGGACGCTTCAGGGCCGCCTCGTCGTCACGGCCGGCCTAGGCGGGATGGGCGGCGCGCAGCCGCTCGCGGCGACGATGAACGGCGCGGCCTTTCTGGGCATCGACGTGGACGAGACCCGGATCCGCCGACGCGTGGATTCGGGCTACTGCGACCGGATCGAGACGACCCTCGACGCCGCTCTCGCGGCCGTCCTGGACGCCAAGGCGCGCGGCGAGGCGCTGTCGGTCGGCCTCGTCGGGAATGCGGCGGACGTGCTGCCCGAGCTCGTGCGCCGCGGGGTTGACGTGGATGTCGTGACGGACCAGACGAGCGCGCACGACCTGCGCGTGGGCTACCTCCCGCGCGGCGCGACGCCCGAGACGGCGCCCGAGTGGCGCGAGCGCGACCCGGCGGGCTACGAGGCCGCCGTCTTGGACGCGATGGAGGCGCACGTGGATGCGCTCCTCGCCCTCCAGGCTGGCGGCGCCGTCGCGTTCGACTACGGCAACAACCTCCGCGGGCAAGTCGCGGACCTGCGCGGCCGGACGGACGCCTTCGGCATCCCGGGCTTCGTGCCGGCCTTTATCCGGCCGCTCTTCTGCCGTGGCTCGGGGCCGTTCCGCTGGGCCGCCCTCTCGGGCAACCCCGCCGACATCGCCGTCACCGACGACGCCATGCTGGACCTCTTTCCCGACAAGGAGGACCTGCACCGCTGGATTCGTCTCGCCCGTGAAAAGGTCCAGTTCCAGGGCCTCCCGGCGCGCATCTGCTGGCTGGAGTACGGCGAACGCGCCCTCGCCGGCGAGCGCTTCAACTGGCTCGTCAAGACCGGCCGGGTCGAGGCGCCGCTCGTCATCGGCCGCGACCACCTCGACACCGGCTCGGTGGCGAGCCCGAACCGAGAGACCGAGGGGATGCTCGACGGGTCGGACGCCATCGGCGACTGGCCGATCCTCAACGCGCTCCTTAACACGGCCTGCGGAGCGTCGTGGGTGAGCCTCCACCACGGGGGCGGCGTCGGGATTGGGTACTCGCTCCACTCGGGCATGGTGGCGGTCGCCGACGGGACCGAGAGCGCTGGCCGCCGCCTCCAGCGCGTCCTCACGGCCGACCCCGGGACGGGCGTCATGCGCCACGCCGACGCTGGCTACCCTGAGGCGGTCCAGACGGCGCAGGAGCGCGGCCTCGACCTGCCGATGATCACCGGCTAACCCCCTCTCCCGATGCGCCTTCTCCTTCTGCTGGCCCTGCTCGCCACCGTGCCCGCCCGCGCCCAAGAGGCGAGCGCTCAGGACGATGTGACGCCCGAGAGCGTCCTCGCATCGACGTGGGCCGAAGCCCTTGGCGGCGCCGAGGCGGTGGCATGGGCCCTGGAGGACGCCGCGGCCGACTCGACGCTCGCCGGCCCTGAGGAGGACGGCGACGCAGACCGCGCGCTCCGTACGGCCGCGCTCGGCGCCGCCGGAACCTCGGCGACGCTCGCCGCAGCCGTCCAGTTCAGCCTCGCCCTCGCCGACGCACCCGAGCGTGCCAGCGTCGACGCCGCCCTCACCGACGACGCCGTCGCGCTGCACGGCCTCCTCGTCTGGGTCGCCGAGACCGCCTCGGGCGAGGACGCCGGCGAGCCGGGCGCCCCGCCAGCATGGGCCGAGCGTGCCGCGCAGGTCCGCGCCCTCGCCGCCCGCCTCGGCGGCGCCGTGGGCGCGCTCGGTCTGTCGGCCGAGTAGCCGCGATGCGCCTCCCGACGCGTCTCGCCCTCTGGACAGGGCTTGCCCTGCTGACGCCGTTGGCCTCGGCTCAGACGGGCGGGGCGGGGCGCCCTCCCGCCGCGTTTGTGGAGGTGCGGGCCGGCGAGAACGTCCTGGAGTACGTGGACAACGGGCCCGCCGCCGAGCCCCTGTTCTACCTCTGGCTCGCGGCCTTCGAGCAGGCCCGCGCAGCCGCGGCGGCGCTCGACTCGGTCGCCGCGGCCGCCCCCGACGCCTCGGGAGCAGGCGCATGGTCGGCCGACGAGCGGGCGGCGTTCCGGCGCGGACTCGTCCGAACAGCCGTGGCGGCCGCAGCCGCCCGGGCCCACGTCGCGTATGCGGTGCCGTTCACGGTCGCGCTCACATCCGACTCGAAGCGCGCGCGCATGTCGACGCTCCTGGACCGCCGGGCCGAGTGGCTCCGCGACCGGCTCGCCGGAACGGCCGACTTTGCCGCGACGGCCGCCGCCTGCCCCGACACGACGCCCGACGCGTTTCGGGCGTGCCTCGACCCTGACGGAGAAGACCTGCAAGACATCTGGAGGGACATCGGCGGCGACATCGAAGGCGCGCTCCGGATTCTCGACCAGTTGATGTTCTCCGAGGGCGCGCCCGTGCTGTCCCCGTCGGGCGGCCTCTTCGGCGGACTCTGGGACGACCCGCGCGCCGTGGGCGTCTACTACCTCTGGACCGACGTATTCGACGAGATCGACAGGGTGACCGAGGGACTCGGCTTCGCGGCCGGAGTCGACCCCACCTCCCCGATGCCGGACTCGCCGTCGTCCGGTGGCCCACCGCCGGACGAGGTGCGCTACGGGCTCGGGTCGGCTGCCACCGCCGCGGCGACGGCCCGCGAGGTGATGGCGGAGGCGACCTGGCTCACAACCCGCCTCGCGGCCCGCCGCACGCCCGAAGGACTCTATTCCAGTGTTCCGCCAGCCCACCTCCTCGCCGCCCTCGACGACGTGTTGCAGCGAACGGCCGCGCTCGCGTCCGACGCCACGTGCACCGACGCCGGAGCCTGCGGTCCTCCGACCGCCCCGGCCGTGTGGGCGGCGTTACTGGCCGAGGTCCTCGCGGACGCCGGCGCCCTCGAGACAGCCCTGACCGGCCAGACGGCCCCATGACCCCCTTGCTCCCCGTTGCTCCCAGCGCCGTCGTGCTCCGCCTCGCCACGCTCGACGCCGACCTCGACCGCAGCCTCACTGACCTGCGCGCGTGCCTCGGCACGGACCGCTGCCGCGTCGCCCAAAGCCGGGCCGTCGTCGAGACTGCTCTCGCGGACGGGGGCACGCACTACGGCCTCAACACCGGCTTCGGATCGCTGAAGTCGGTCCGGGTAGACGCCGAGCGCCTCGTCGCCCTTCAGGAGAACCTGCTTCGGAGCCACGCCGTCGGCGTCGGCGCGCCCGTCGGCGAGGCGCTCTCGCTGCGGATGCTGCGCCTGAAGGTCCACGCCCTCGGGCTTGGGTTCTCGGGCGTATCCGTTCCCGTCTTCGAGCGGCTGCTGACGTTCGCCGAGCACGGACTCGCGCCCGTCGTGCCGGCCCAGGGCAGCCTCGGCGCCTCGGGCGACCTGGCGCCGCTCGCGCACCTCGCGCTCCCGCTTCTCGGCGAGGGCCAGATCTGGCACAACGGCACCCCGCGCGCCGCGGCCGACGTGCTCGCCGCGCATGGCCTCGCGCCGGTCCCGCTCGCGCCCAAAGACGGCCTCGCGCTCATCAACGGGACGCAGTTTATGGCGGCCGTCGGCGGCGAGGCGCTCGCGCGCGCTCTCCGCCTCGCCGACACGGCCGACGTCACGGCGGCGATGACGCTCGAGGGCATCCGCGGCTCGGCCGCGCCGTTCGACGCGCGCGTCCACGCCGTGAGGCCGCATGCCGGAGCCGTTACGGTCGCCGAGCGGGTGCGCGGGCTTCTCGTGGGCTCCGAGATCGGGCCGAGCCACGCCGGCTGCGACCGCGTCCAGGACCCGTACTCGGTCCGTTGCGTGCCGCAGGTCCACGGCGCCAGCCGCGACGCGCTCGCCTACGCGCTCGGCCAGTTCGAGACCGAGTTCAACAGCGTGACGGACAACCCGCTCGTGTTTCCAGGGGCGCCCGGTGGCGGGCCCGAGGAGGCGGACCTCATCTCGGCGGGCAACTTCCACGGGCAGCCGCTCGCGCTCGCTGCCGACATGGTCGCCATCGCCGCAGCCGAACTCGCCTCGATCAGCGAGCGGCGGACGTACCTGCTGCTTGACGGGACGGACCGCCTGCCGCCGTACCTCGTCGCCGAGCCGGGCCTGCAGTCCGGCTTCATGATGGTGCAGTACACCGCCGCCGCGCTCGTCTCCGAGAACAAGACGCTGTGCCACCCGGCGAGTGTGGACTCGATCCCGTCCAGCCGCGGGCAGGAGGACCACGTCTCGATGGGCGCATGGGGCGCGCGCAAGGCCCTTCAGGTGGTCGAAAACGCCGAGCGCGTGCTGGCCTGCGAGGCGCTGTGCGCCGCCCAGGCGCTGGACTTCCGCCGCCCCCTCCGCGCCGGCCACGGCGTCGAGCGCGCCTTCGCGGCCGTCCGCGCCCGCGTCCCGTACCGCACGGCCGACACCGTCTTCGAACCCGACCTCGCGGCCTGCACGGCGCTCGTCGCCTCGGGTGACCTCGCACGGGCGGCGGATTAACCGGGTGCCTGCATCGAGTCCGCGCGGACAGCCGCCAGGGCCCGGTCGTATTCGCGAATGAGATCGGTTTCGAGGTAGCGCGAGGCCGCGATAAGGGAGAACAGGTTGCGGTAGTTCTCGGCCAGCCCGGGCGTCCCGCGCGCGAGCAGCTCGGCGTAGATCACGCGGCCGCCCTCCCGAGATGACTCACCGTACCGCTGCTGGGCCGCGTAGACGCGGGAAAAGGCGAGCACCTCGTCGTAGTCCATCGCCGTGAGGGCGTCCGTGGCGACGGCCGCGTCCCACGCCGTCGAGAGCGTCGTCGCCGGGTGGATAAACCCACGCGAGAAGAGGCGGACAGACGGAGCCGTGCCGTCAGGCCCCATCCGGGTGTAGAGCGAGTCCATCAGGCCGGCGTGGTAATCGCGCGAGGCCGCGACCGAGTCCCGGTTGGCCGTCACCTCACCGACGATAAATGCCCGCACTGCCCGGGTATGGGCGCGCTCGCTGCGAGCCTCGACCCACGCGGTCGCCCCGAGCCCGAGGACGATACCGAGCACGACTGCGAACGTCTCGACGAGCAGGTCCCGGAGGGTCGGGGCGAGGCCGTGGGATTCGGACATGGCGGAGACGTAGGTTCGGGCGTCCAAGCTAGCCGGGACGCCCGGAACGGCGCTCACCGGACGCCCTGCCGATGCGCCTCGCCCTCGCCCTTCTCTCTGTCGCCGCCGGCTGCATGTCGTCCTCCACCGACGAGCCTCGTCTCCGCTCTGACGCGCCGCCGCTTGCCCCCGACTCGCTCGCAGGCACGTTCGAGGGCCACTATTCGGCCGGCTTCGAGCACACGGGCTTCGTGCCGTGCGCGGACACGACCGAGGCGTGGTGGACGGAGCCGGTCACCACGGAGACCCGCATCGCCGATGACCAGGTGCGCCTCGACATGGCCCCAGCGGCCGACGTCACTGCCCGGTACGCCGAGGCG
>DASVSE010000336.1:0-6786 GCA_036388235.1 Rubricoccaceae bacterium
CGTCGGCTGCCTCGACCGTTGTTGAGACGGTCAAGGAGGCGGTTGCCCCCGCCGTCGAGGCGGTGAAGGAGGCCGTCGCTCCGGCTGTCGATGTCGTGAAGGAGGCCGCCGGGCCGCCGGCTGAGACGCCGCGCACGGCGCCGGCGAAGGGCTACACGGGCAAGAACCTCGGCCGCACGGTCACGCTCGAAGAGCTCGAGCGCGGCGCCAAGACGACCGGCCCGCAGTCGCGTGGCGACGGCGCCTCGGTCGACGCGGCGATGATCGAGATGATCGACCAGTCGATGTCCGAGGTCGAGTCCGACCAGATCGTCGTCGGCCGCGTCGTGGCGATCACGGACAAGGAGGTCGTCGTCGACATCGGCTTCAAGTCCGACGGCGTTGTCGGCAAGAACGAGTTTTCCGAAGTCCCGAAGGTCGGCGACGAGATTGACGTCTACGTCGACCGCCTGGAGGACCGCCGCGGGCAGCTCACGCTCTCGCGCGCCAAGGCCATCGACAAGCGCCGCTGGATGATCGTCGACGAGGCGATGGAGTCCGGGGCGGTCATCGAGGGCGAGATCGTCAAGCGCATCAAGGGCGGCATGATCGTGAACCTGCTCGGCGCGGAGGCCTTCCTCCCCGGCTCGCAGGTGGACGTGCGCCCGGTCCGCGACTTCGACGTGTACCTCGGCAAGACGATGGAATTCCGGGTCGTCAAGACGAACCCGGCCAACGGCAACATCGTCATCTCGCACAAGGCGCTCATCGAGAAGGACCTCCAGCACCAGCGCACGCTGATCCTGGACTCGCTCGAGGTCGGTCAGGTGCTCGAAGGGCAGGTCAAGAACATCGTCAACTTCGGCGTCTTCGTCGACCTGGGCGGCGTGGACGGCCTGTTGCACATCACGGACCTCTCGTGGGGCCGCGTCGGGCACCCGTCCGAGGTCGTCGAGCTGGACCAGAAGCTCAACGTCGTCGTCCTGGACTACGACCGCGAGCGTCAGCGGATCTCGCTGGGCTACAAGCAGCTCCAGCGTCACCCGTGGGACGATCTCGCGGACCGCATCACCGAGGGCACGCAGCTCGAGGGCCGTGTGGTCTCGATCACGGACTACGGCGCCTTCGTCGAGATCGAGCGCGGCATCGAGGGCCTGGTCCACATCTCGGAGATGTCGTGGACGGAGCACGTCAAGCACCCCACGCAGCGCGTCCAGCTTGGACAGTCGGTGCAGGTGAAGGTGCTCAAGATCGACCCGCGCGACAAGAAGATCAGCCTGGGCATGAAGCAGCTGGAGCCCGACCCGTGGGAGGGACTGATGGCGCGCTTCCCGGTCGGGACGGTCACGCGCGGCCGCGTCCGCAACGTCACCACGTTCGGGGCGTTCGTCGAGATCGAGCCCGGCATCGACGGGCTGGTTCACGTCTCGGACCTCTCGTGGACGAAGCGGGTGAAGCACCCGTCCGAGGTCGTCAAGAAGGGCCAGGAGCTGGACGTGATCGTGCTGGACATCGACGCCTCGCAGCGCCGGATCTCGCTCGGCCACAAGCAGGTCTCGACGGACCCGTGGAGCCAGTACGCAGACATGTACGCCGAGGGCACGGACACGACGGGCGTGATCACGGACCTCACGGACGGCGGGATCGTCGTCGACCTTCCGCTCGGCGCGGAGGCGTTCGTGCCGGCGAGCCACCTCGCGCGCTCGGGGCGCCCGACGGACGCGTACCAGATCGGGGACAACCTCGAGCTGCGCGTGATCCGCTTGGACCGCGACGACCGCGAGATCGTGCTCTCCGAGACGGCCAAGGGCCGCGCGGCGCAGCAGTCGGACAAGTTCAACGAGCGCCAGGCGAAGACGCAGGAGCGTCAGCAGGAGCGCCGCGAGGTCGAGCAGTACGCTCGCGCCTCGACGGGCCCGGCGACGCTCGGCGAGCTTTCGGGCCTTGCCGCCCTCCGGGCTCAGCTTGCTGAGGACGAAGCGGATGCCGACGACGACGACTCGGACGACGAGGCATAAGCCTCACGTCTGAACAGCGTCTGCGGGCGGTGGTCTCCGAGGAGATCACCGCCCGCGCTCGTTTGGGGAGATACGACCGATGCTGGGCCTCCACTGCTGTGAGGCATCGTGGAGCGGGGATGACGCCGGTCGGACCACGGGCGTCGCTCGGATCGCCGGACGAGCAGCATGCCTCGTCCTCGCGCGCTAGATCGCAGCAGACGGTCTCAGTAGCGGACGCTGCGGAAGGGGAGGCCCCAGCGGATCTGGAGCAGCGCCGTGATTGAGTTCGTCTCGCCGCGGAGCGCGTCCGAGAGGCGGCGGCCGACGAGCGCGCCCTCGGCGACGAGCCCCGGCAGGACTTCGTAGCCGGCGCGCGCCTCGACGAGCGTCTCGGTCTGGCGGATGCCCGTGAGCGTCGGGACGCCGTCGAGGTCGAGGGCGGTGTCGCGTGTCGTGTACGGCAGGCGCGGGTCGGCGCCGACGTTCTGGCCGTCCGGGTTGCGCCCGCGGATCGTGTGGCCGACGTTCAGGGCGGCCTCAATGCGAACGGTCGGGCGGTAGCGGGCGAAGAAGTTGAGGTCGACGGCGTTGGGGCCGGCGGCGTAGGCGAGCGCGTCCGAGTAGTGGACGACGGCCGAGTCCTCGGTCTTGTGCGCGTACAGGAACGGCCGCAGGCGCGCCGCCTCGGCGCGGAGTTCGAGTCCGGGCAGGCCGAGGTCGACGGTCTGGATGCCGCCGAGGAGGCCCCACTTGTTGCCCCAGTAGTCGTCGAAGAAGCGGCTGGCCGTGAACTCGTCCAGGAGGGCCTGCCCGTACACGCGCACGCCCGTCGTGGGCCGGACGGCGACGGCGGCGCCGAGGAGGGCGTTGTCGGCCGAGCCCAGTTCGCTCTCGACCGAGCGGTAGAAGATCACCGGGTTGAGGTAGCCGATCTCGAAGCCGCGGCGCTCGCCGAGCGAGTCGTCGTGGAACATGACCGTCTCGAACAGCTCCAGGTCCACGCGCCCCAGCGTCACGGCCAGCTGGTGGAAGGCGCCGTACCGCGACGGGAGCACGTTGTCGCCCATGCGCTCGGGCGTCGTGAAGCGGGCGAAGACGGACGCGTAGCGAAACGGCCCGGCCTGGGCGCGGACCTGGAGGTGATCGTAGGGCGCGGCAAAGTCCGAGAGGACGAGCGAGTTGATGCCCGGGCCCCAGCGGTTGCGGTCGCGCCCGAAGCGGACCTCGACAAAGCGGTCCACGTACGCGACCGAGCCTGTCGCGGTGAAGTAGTCGTATGTCTCGCCGTCGGGGAGCTTGACGAAGCCGAGGCGCGGCGTCGTGTTGGCCACGGCGTCGTAGTCCAGAACCGCGTCGACGCGCTGGTTCTCCTCGGCGCGGGTTTCGAAGATGAGGTGCCGCCCGATGCGCCCGCCGACGCGGATGCCGCGCGAGAGCTGGTACGCGAGCGCAGAGGGCGAGCGCGTCTCGGTGGCCGTCCGCCGGGCGGGGCCGGCGGCGAGGTACAGCAGCGGCTCGACCTCGACGGCGTAGCCCTCGCCGTCGATGCGGACGGGTGCGGCGCCGTCGCGGTACAGGCCGAGCGGCGCGAGGCGCGGTTGCGGCGCCGTGCCGCGGTACCGGGCGACCAGGTCGCGGTCCGTCGGGGAGAGGTCGTCGCGGAGGGCGAGCGAGTCCAGCCAGCGCGACGCCTCGCGGGCCGAGAGCGGCTGCGCGTCGGCGGCCGTGGACGGGATGCGCCCGGCGGCCGCCTGGCGCACGATGAGCTCGCTCAGCGGCGTCCCGATCTGGAGGATGCCCTCGCGCTGGGCGCGGGCCGGGGCCGCAGTGAGGGCGGCGAGGAGGAGGCCCGCGAGGAGGAGGCGCATCAATTAGTCCCGCGAGACGCGGATGAACGGGTCGTCGTCCTCGTCGTGCCGGGGCTCGTTGGGAAGCACGACCGAGAGGAGGAGATAGAGCGGGATGGCAAGGCCCTGCGTGAAGAGGGCCGCGACGACGAACGCGATGCGAACGACCGTCGGGTCGAGGCCGGTCGCGCGGGCGATGCCCGCAGCGACGCCCGAGATCTTGCGGTTGCGGCGGTCCTTGGTGAGGCGCCCGCCGCGCGTACGGCCCTCGCGGCGCCCGTCAGCCTTCTGGCGGGCGTAGGCGACCTCGGCGGCGCGCGTCGCCTGGCGGCCGGCGTCGGCGAGGGCGCGGCCGGCCATGCCGAGCGCTGCGGTCGCGACGGCCCCGGCGGCCGAAGCGGCCTCGGACCGGCGCTCCGAGCGGCCCATCGTCTTGCGGGCCTGTTGCTGCTGGCGGGCGGCGCGCTCGCGGGCCTTGCGGCGGCGGCGCGCGGCGGGGCTCCACGAGAGCACGCCGAAGCCCGTCAGCATGATGAGGACGCTCGCGAGGACCGGCAGAAGCTGGACGAGGCCCGAGAGGTCCGGGAAGAACGGCACCAGGCCCGTGAGCTGGAGCGAGTACACGGCGCCCAGGCCGATCAGGCCCAGGCCTGCGGCCGTCTGGAGGTTGAGGAAGCCGGACTCCTTCTTGGTCTCGGTTTCCTCTTCGAGGTCCTGATCGGCGAGGTACGCGTCGATGTCGGCCTCGGTGACGAGCCCGAACTCGTCGTCGTAGACGTCGGACTCCGAGGGGGTCGTCTGGCGCGAGCGCGGGCGCGTGGACATGGGGGCGGCTGTGGAGGGCGAGGGCAAGCTACGGCGGGCCCGCTCTCACGTTTCAGACGCGCTCGTGCGCGCGGCCCGCCATGCGAACCGTCTCGGTCTCGGTCACGGCGGCATCCATGCGCGCGTCGTGCGCCTCGACCGGAAGCGCCTCGACGAGGCACACGTGCCGCACGACGCCGACACGGAACGCAGGTGTCGCAGCGAGCAAGGCGTCGTAGTAGCCGCCGCCGTAGCCCAGGCGGCTGCCGTCGCGGCCGAGTGCGAGCGCGGGCACGACGACGACGTCGAGCGCACCGGGCGGGACCTCGGGGGCGTCCGGTGCCGGTTCGCGCAGCCCCCACGGGCCGTCCACCAGCGCGCCCGTCACGACGCGGGCGACGAGGCGCGGCGCCTCGCCGGGCACGACAACCGGCAGGGCAACCGTCACGCCGCGGGTCTGAAGGGCGGCGATGAGCGGACGCACGTCAACTTCGCCGCGGTGCAGAAGGGGACAGAACGCCAGAACGGTCTGCGCTGCCACGATCTCGGGAAGGGCGAGCACGCGCGCGACGAGCGCGGCATCGGCCGCACGGCGGTCGGGCGCGTCCGCGCGAAGCGCACGGAACCGGCGCCGCAGCGCGGCTTTCTCCTCGGACACTCGCCCCTCGCTCATCGTGGCAGACCAGGATTCAGTCTCGCAGGACGCCGGCTCGCGGCTCGACCGCTTCGACGCGTACCGGACGCGCATGAACCGCCGCATTCTCGACGAGGGGACGCACCTCGGCACCAAGCGGTTCTTCAACCTCGACAGCGCGGCCTACCGCGACGGCGCGCTCGACAGCCGCACCAAGGAACTCCTCGGGCTCGTCGCGAGCCTCGTGCTGCGCTGCAACGACTGCGTGGACTACCACCTCGGGCAGTGCGTCGAGGCGGGCTTCTCGAACGAGGAGATCGAGGACGCACTCAACGTCGGGCTCGTCGTCGGGGGCAGCATCGTCATCCCGCACCTGCGCCACGGCATCGAGACGCTGGACCTGCTGCGCGAGCGTGCCGGCTGAGCAACGCTCGCTCCGTACCTTTCGGGCATGACTGACCGCGTCACCGCCCTCCTGATGGACGAGGCCGACATGGCCCGGACGCTCGACCGCCTCGCGCGCCAGATCGCCGAGACGCTCGACGCGCCCGAGCGGGCCGCCATCGTCGGGCTGCAGACGCGCGGCGTGCACCTCGCGCGGCGCCTCCGAGACCGCGTCGAGGCCTTCGAAGGCGTCCGCCTGCCCCTCGGCACCCTCGATGCGACGCTCTACCGGGACGACGTCGGCGGCTTCGGGCCGGCCGCGCGCCGCCCGGCCGGTCCGCTCCACGTGCGCGAGACGAGCCTGCCGTTCCGACTCGACGGCTGCCACCTCGTCTTGGTCGACGACGTCGTGTACACGGGCCGCTCGACGCGGGCGGCCCTTGACGCGCTCATGGACGAGGGCCGCCCGGCGTCCGTCCGCCTGCTCGCGCTCATCGACCGCGGCCTGCGCGAACTGCCCGTCGCGCCGGACTTTGTCGGCCGGACCGTCCCGACGGCGCCCGGTGAGCGGGTCCGCGTGCGCCTCACCGAAGCGGACGGCCGCGACGGCGTCTGGCTCGTCGCCGCCGAGGCACGCGGCACGGCATGAGCATGCCCGACCTCACGCCCGCCTCGCGCCTGACGAGCCGCCACCTGCTCGGCCTCGCCGGCGTTCCCGCGTCCGAGATTCGGCTGCTGCTCCAGACCGCCCGCACGTTCCGCGACATTCTCGACCGGCCCATCAAGCGCGTCCCGAGCCTGCGCGGCGTGACCGTCTGCAACCTGTTCTTCGAGAACTCGACCCGGACGCGGCTGTCGTTCGAGCTGGCCGAAAAGCGCCTCTCGGCGGACACGATGAGCTTCACGTCGGCGACCTCGTCGGTCACGAAAGGGGAGACCCTCCGCGACACGGCCCGCAACATCGAGGCGATGAAGGTCGACGTGGCCGTGATCCGCCACCGCTCGGCCGGGGCCGCACACTTTCTGACGCGCTGCATCGAGGGCGTCGTGGTGAACGCGGGCGACGGGCAGCACGAGCACCCGACGCAGGGCCTGCTGGACGCGCTCACGGTCTCGGACCTCGCAGTCCCGCGCCTTG
>DASVSE010000337.1:0-5802 GCA_036388235.1 Rubricoccaceae bacterium
ACGGACCTGAGCCTGACGCAGCGCGTGACGGTGGTCCGGTAGTCCGGACGGGATAGGACGCGCCTGGAGCACGTGCTTCGGGTCTGGAGCCCCGGCGCCCTCGCGGTGCCGGGGCTCTCCTGTGTCCGGTCTGCTGGACCGAACGACTTAACAAATCCGTGTCCGCATCAAGTCTTTACCAAGGCGATCCGAGGGTGTACTATGGCGTCTGCTGTGAGGGATCGTCGATCCCCGCGCACCCCTCTCTCCTTCCCGGCTTCGGCCTCATTCTTATGTCTCGTTCGTTCCTCACTCCCGCCCTCGTGGCGGTGCTGGCTCTAACGTCTTCTTCTGCGTTCGCGCAGAGCGGGAAGACGAGCACGGACACCAAGCCGGTCGAGTCGTCCTCGCAGTTTGTGCCGCCGGCCAACGACAACTTTGCCAACGCGATCGTGATCACGGCCGCGGGCGAGTACCTCTCGTCCACCGTGGACGCGACCGCTGAGCCGGGCGAGCCGACCATCCCGGCTGCCTGCGGCACCGACAACACCAACCAGTCGGTCTGGTTCAAGTTTACAGGGACCGGCTCCACGGTCACCTTCGATACGGCGGGCTCGCCGATCACGGCGCCCAGCACGGGCACCGGCGTCGTCGATACGATTCTGAGCATCTACTCTGGCACGACGCTGGCTGGTCTGACTCAGGTCGCGTGCAACGACGACGACCCGACCAACACGACTCCAGGTGATTTCACGTCACGTCTCGCCAACGTTCCGACGACGGCCGGGACGACGTATTACGTCCGCGTGTCTGCCTTCCAGGGCGGAGCAGGGTCCCCCTCCGACCGTGCAAATGGTCAGATCCGCCTTGCTGCGTCGGGCACCTTCGTTCCCCCGACGGGTCCGAGCCTCGTCGCCTCCCCTGGGACGGTCGCGTTCGGCACGGTCCGGACGACCACGACGAGCGCACCGCAGACGGTGACGCTGACGAACAACGGCACCGCGGCGGTCACGATCACGTCGATCACGGGCTCGGGCGCGCCGTTCACGGTCAACACGACCGGCACGAGCCTCACGCTCGCCCCGGGCGCCACGACGACCTTCTCGGTCACGTTCTCGCCGACGGCCGGCGGAGCTGCCACGGGCTCGGTCACGATCGCCTCGAATGCCGCCGGCTCGCCCCTTGTAGTTGCCCTGACGGGCACGGGAGACGCCAACTTCACGTCTCAGATCCCGTCGGGGACGACGATCGGCGCGCCGACGTTCAACCGGCCCTCGACCGCCGGCACGGGCGCCTCGGGCTCCTGCACCGTCCCCACGACGGGCACCGGCACAGGCGTGGTCTACCGCCCGCTCACCTTCACGGTGACGGCGGCGGGCAACTACACCATCACGGCCAACTTCTCGGGCAACACGCCCGCGTATGACGGCTTCATCCTGCTGTACCGGACGGCGTTCAACGCCGCCGACCAGTGCCTCAACCTCATCGCCTTCGACGACGACTTCGCCATCAACGGCGCCCCGGCGCTCCAGGGCGCGCAGATCGCGAACCAGGCGCTGACGGCTGGTACGTACGTGCTCGTCATGACGGCGTACAACAACACGTACTCCGGCACCTACACCGGCACGATCGTCGGCCCGAGCGCGGCGCAGTTTGCGACCGCGGGTGAGGGCACGGCGTCGAACGGCCGCGCGAGCCTCTCGGCCGCCCCGAACCCGGTTGCGGGCACGGCGACGGTGCGCTTCGTCTCGGAGACGTCGCAGGACGTCTCGGTGGTCGTCTACGACGTGACGGGCCGCCAGGTGGCGACGCTGTTCACGGGCGCGGTGGCCGCGGACCAGGAGGTCGTGGCGCGCCTGGAGGCGTCGTCGCTTCCGTCGGGCGTGTACGTGATCCGGGCGTCGGGCACGGACCTGAGCCTGACGCAGCGCGTGACGGTGGTCCGGTAGTCCGGACGGGATAGGACGCGCCTGGAGCACGTGCTTCGGGTCTGGAGCCCCGGCGCCCTCGCGGTGCCGGGGCTCCCCTGCGTCTGGCCGGTCCCACTTTCACAGGCGCCCCGGCACCTTCGCCGCCGCGCAGGCGTTGTCCAGCGTCTCCCGACTGCATCCGATTGGCCACGAAGAAATCTGCCTCGAAACAGGCCGCAACGCCCGCACCCGACCGCTTTGCCGGTCAGACGCTCGTCGTGCGTGGCGCGCGCCAGCACAACCTCAAGGACGTCTCGCTGACGATCCCGAAGAAGAAGCTCGTCGTCGTGACGGGCCCCTCCGGCTCGGGCAAGTCCTCGCTCGTCTTCGACACGATCTACGCCGAGGGCCAGCGGCGCTATGTCGAGAGCCTGAGCGCCTACGCGCGCCAGTTTTTGCAGCGGATGGACAAGCCGGACGTGGATCTGATCACGGGCCTCGCGCCGGCGATTGCCATCGAGCAGATGACGGCGACGCGCAACCCGCGCTCGACGGTCGCGACGCAGACCGAGGTCTACGACTACCTCCGGCTCCTCTTCGCCCGCGTCGGGACGACGATCTCCCCGGTTTCTGGCGAGCCCGTTACGCGCGATAGCCCGCGATCGGTCGCCGAGATGCTCCAGGCGCGCTTCGACGCGCCAACGCGCTTCTACCTCGGCTTCCCCTTCCCCGCTCACAAGGGCGCCAAGAAGGCCGAAGAGATCGCTGCTCTCGTCGCGCGCGGGTTCGCCCGCCTCGTCGTCCTCCCGACCGACGCGCAGGCAGCCAAAGGGGCACTCCCCGACGTGCTCGACCTTGCGGAGACAGACCCCGAGACGATCAAGACGGCCCCGGCGCGTCTGCTCGTCCTGGTCGACCGCCTCGCAACACGGACCGCCGACGAGGCCGTCACGAGCCGCATTGCCGACTCGGTCGAACTCGCCTTCCGCGAGGGCGACGAACGTGCCGTCATCGTGACCGTCCCTGCGGAGGGGCGGTCCGAGCGCATCGACGTCTCGGCGCACTTCGAGCGTGACGGGATGACGTTTCCCGAGCCGACGCCGCAGCTGTTCTCGTTTAACTCGCCGCTCGGCGCCTGCCCGACGTGCCAGGGCTTCGGGCGCGTCCCGGGCATCGACCCGGACCTCGTCTACCCGAACCCGGATCTCTCGATCCGGCAAAACGCCGTCGCGCCGTTCCGGACCGAGCAGTGGTCCATGCACCAGCGGACGCTCCTGCGGGCGGCGGCACGTCACGGCATCGACCCCGACACGCCGTTCGGGCGCCTCTCCGACGAGGCCCGCGACCTCATCTGGAACGGCGACGGCGACTACATCGGTGTCCAGGGCTTCTTCGACTTTCTCGCGTCGAAGCAGTTCAAGATGCACTACCGCATCTACGCCGCCCGCTTCCGCGGCTACACGACGTGCCCAGACTGCGACGGCTACCGCCTCCGTCCCGAGGCGCTCTGCGTCAAGCTCCGGGTCCCGGGCGTCGATGGCGATCTGACGTGGATGCACATCGGCGAGCTGTGCGAGCTCACAACGGCCGACGCCGCCGACGTCGCTGACGGAATTGTCCTGAGCGAGCATGACCGCGAGGTCGCGGGGCGCGTCTTGGCCGAGGTCCGCCGCCGGCTCGGCTACCTCGTCGAGGTCGGGCTGGACTACCTCACGCTGGATCGCCTCGCGCAGACGCTCTCGGGCGGCGAGAGCCAGCGCATCAACCTCGCCACGAGCCTCGGCTCCAGCCTCGTCGGCTCGCTTTACGTGCTGGACGAGCCAACCGTTGGACTGCACCCGCGCGACAACGACCGGCTCATTACGATCCTCGAAGGCCTCCGCGACATCGGCAACTCGGTCTTGGTCGTCGAGCACGACGAGCAGATGATGCGCCGCGCCGATCAGATCATCGACGTCGGGCCCGGGTCGGGCGCGCTCGGGGGCGAGATCATGTTCCAGGGCACGTACCCCGAGGCACTCGTCAGTGAGACGTCACTGACAGGCGCCTACCTCTCGGGCCGCAAGTTGATCGCCGTTCCCGAGACGCGGCGCCCGTTCAATCCCGAGCGCACGCTGCGCGTGACTGGCGCTCGCGCCCACAACCTCAAGCGCCTCGACGTCTCGTTCCCGCTGGACACCATCACGGTCGTGACGGGCGTCTCGGGTTCGGGCAAGTCAACGCTCGTCTACTCGACCCTCTTTGCAGCTCTCAAGCGTCTCAAAGGTGGTGAGTACGATGGAAAGGTCGGCGCGCACGACGCCGTCTTCGGCGCCGATCTGATCGAATCGGTCGAAATGGTGGACCAGACACCGATCGGGAAGAGCCCGCGCTCGAACCCGGTGACGTACGTCAAGGCGTTCGATCCCATCCGCGAGCTTCTCGCCGGCACGCATCAGGCGCAGGTGCGCGGCTATAAGCCGGCCACGTTCTCGTTTAACGTCCCCGGTGGGCGCTGCGAGACCTGCCAGGGCGAAGGCGTCGTCCAGGTCGAGATGCAGTTCCTGGCCGACCTTTACCTCGAGTGCGAGGCCTGCCACGGCAAGCGTTTCAAGCAGGAAGTCCTTGAGGTCCGCTGGAATGGCAAGAACGTGGCGGACATCCTGGATCTGACCGTCGACGAGGCGGTCGAGTTTTTTGCCAAGCAGCCGCGTCTGGGCAGCCGGCTGCGCGTGCTCCAGCAGGTCGGGCTTGGCTACCTCACGCTCGGGCAGCCCTCGAACACGCTTTCGGGCGGCGAGGCCCAGCGTGTTAAGCTTGCCGCCCACCTCTCGGCGCCTCACCGTGGCCACACGGTCTACCTGTTCGATGAGCCCACGACGGGTCTCCACGCTGACGACATCCGCAAACTGCTGGACGCATTCAACGCGCTCGTGGACGCAGGGCATTCGGTGGTGCTCATCGAGCACAACCTCGACGTCATTAAAGCGGCCGATTGGGTCGTCGACGTCGGTCCCGAGGGCGGTCGCCGCGGTGGGTTTGTGGTTGCCGAGGGCACGCCCGAGACCATCGCGGCTCATCCGACAAGTCACACGGGCGTCTTCCTGAAACCGCTTCTGCCCGGCGCGTGACCCCGCGCCGGCGGTGCTGCGTTTCTTCCGGCCCCTCTCCCTCTGTTCGGTGGACCCGTCTCGCCCGCTCCGGATCGCCCTCTTTACGGGCAACTACGTCCACATTGAGGACGGCGTCTCGCGAACGCTCGGCCGTCTCGTCGGATACCTCGTCGCGCAGGGCCATGAGGTCCTCGTGCTGGGTCCAACCGTCGCGAACCCGCCGGTTCGTCAGCCAGGGCGTTTTCTGCCAGTCCCCTCGATTCCAATTCCAGGCCGCTCCGAATACCGTCTCAGCACGCGCTTCCCGGCATCAATCCGCCGCCAGGTTGAGGCGTTCTCGCCCGATATCGTGCACCTCGCCACGCCCGACGTGCTGGGACATCGGGCGCTCACGTGGGCCAGGCGCCGCGGCTTGCCAGTCGTCTCGACGTATCACACGCACTTCGTTTCCTACTTGGACTACTACGGCCTCGGTGCGGGCCGTCCGCTGTTCCATGCCATCGCGCGTCGCTTTTACAACCGCTGTCACGAGGTGTATGTCCCAACTCCCGCGATGGAGGCCGACCTGCGTGCACAGGGGGTGACGGCTCCGATCCGGTTGTGGCCACGCGGCATCGAACTCGACCGCTTTTCTCCTGAGCACCGCTCCGACGCGTGGCGTGCTGCGCAGGGCTGGCGACCGGATGAAGTGGTCGTGTCATTCGTCAGCCGCTTGGTCAAGGAGAAAGGGCTCGACGTGTACGCCCAGGTGATTCAGCGCTTGCAAGCCGAAGGCGTCCCTGTTCGGGCCCTCATCGTCGGTGACGGACCCGAGCGCGAGG
>DASVSE010000338.1:0-1947 GCA_036388235.1 Rubricoccaceae bacterium
ATAACGGATTATACTGCCGACGTGGTGGCCGCTTTCAAGCCCAACCTGGCCTTTTTCGAAGCCCTCGGTCCCGA
This sequence comes from Rubricoccaceae bacterium, assembly GCA_036388235.1. Lineage (GTDB taxonomy): Bacteria > Bacteroidota > Rhodothermia > Rhodothermales > Rubricoccaceae > DASVSE01. Next base: position 75 of record DASVSE010000338.1, read on the forward strand.
CGGCGCACACGCCCTCTCCGACGTATGCGCCCACGTCCGCGCAACCGGCCGGCTGCTCGTACTCGACGGCAAGCGAGGCGACATCGGGCACACCGGTCGCCTCTATGCCCGCGCCCTCTTTGCCGACCCGCCCACCGGCTTCGCGGGCGACGCGGCGACGGTCGCGCCGTACATGGGCACGGACAGCCTCGAACCGTTTCTGGACGACGAGACCCTCTGCGCCGGGCGATGTGCATTCGCGCTCGTCGCGACCTCAAACCCCGGCGCAGACAGCGTGCAGGCACTCGACGTCGGTGGCGAGCCGCTGTACCGTCGCGTAGCACGCGTCGCGGTCCGGGCAGCTGAGGGCAAGCCAGGCGAGATCGGCTTCGTCGTCGGCGCGACGCGACCGCAGCGCCTCGCGGGCCTGCGCGCCGAGCACCCGAACGTGCCGTTTCTCGTCCCCGGCGTTGGCGCTCAGGGTGGGAGCGCCCGAGACGTGATGGCGGCCAATGCGGGCGGGCCCATTCTCGTCAATGTTGGGCGCGCGGTTTTCGGTGCCTCGTCTGGGCCGGACTTTGCGAGCGCCGCGCATCGCGAAGCGGCGCGGATCGCCCGCGAGTTGCAGCCCGAGGGATGATCTCGGCCGGAGACACGTTCGGCCCGGCGACCATGCGTCTGGGTAACGGATCACCTTGACGGACCGGTCGGGCGTCGCGCGACCGTTCCAAGTGGACTCAGCGAACGGCGCGCCCACTCGGCGCGGCCCCAGCCGGCCGATCTCTCGGTCCCGACTCCTGCCCCGACTGTGCGCTCTGTCCTCGTCCTCGCCGCTGTAGCCCTTCTCCAGACCGCGACGGCGCAGACATGCCCAGCCCCGCTCCGATCCCGCTCGTGGACCGACCTGGATCGCCGCGCGTCGGCATCTGACGAGTACGCCGAACGCTCGCTCGATGCCCTCGCAGCACATCTGCGGAGAACGGCCCAGGGCGAGGGTGCGCGGCTCCGGGCCGCGTTCACGTGGGCCGCGACACAGGTCTCCTATGACCACGCCGCCCTCACCGGTCCACGGCCGAGCCAGTCAGCCGAAACCGTCCTCGCGACCCGCCTCGGTGTCTGCGAAGGCATCGCACGCCTGACGGTCGCCCTCGCGACGCGGCTCGGCCTCGAAGCCGTCGCCGTCGGCGGATGGGCGACGCCGCCCTCAGGCGTCGCTGCAGTCGCGCCGGACGGCCTGCATATGTGGGTCGCCGCGCGCGTCGATGGACGCTGGACGCTGTCGGACCCGACGTGGGCGGCCGGTGCACCGACGCTCTCGACGTGGTTCGACGTGCCGCCCGATGAGTTTGTCCGGACACACCTTCCCCAGGAGGCACGGTGGCAGCTGCTCACCTCACCGCTGACGCCAGACGACGCCGTCGCGCGGCGCTGGCCGTCGGGAGGGTGCGTCGCCGCGCCGCTCGCTGACGCTGGCCCACCCCTCCACGCCCTCACGCAGGTGTCGGCAGCGGCGGACGGCCCGCCGTGGCGCGTCGAGCAGGGGGTCCGCTTCCGGGTCTGGGACGCGCCCGAGGCGTACGCGCGCAATCGTCCGGTCCAGATCACGGCCGAGGTCGAAGGCGCGACGGAGGTCGCTCTCTTCGAGGGAGCCGTACTCCGTCAGGCGATGCGACGCTCGGGCACACGCTGGACGGCCCGCTTCCGGCCGGCACTGGGGCCGGTCGTCATTGCGGCACGCCTCGCGCCCGGGACGCCGTGGCGGATGCTGGACGGGCGGCCGGTCCAGCCGTAGCCGCCCAGGCCGAGCAACGAGGCTCCAGGAGTCGCTTTTCGCGACACGTGCCGCATCGGGTGTAACCTCCCGAGAGTGGCCCGCGTCGGGACTGTGACGCCT
>DASVSE010000339.1:0-4946 GCA_036388235.1 Rubricoccaceae bacterium
ACGCAATCCTCGCCCGCATCCGGGCGGACGGCCACGCGGTCGAGATGGCGTCGATGGGCTCGTCACTCAAGTTCTGCCTCGTCGCCGAGGGCGCGTCCGACCTGTACCCGCGGACCGGCCCGACGAATGCGTGGGACACGGCTGCAGCGCAGGCCGTCGTCGAGGCGGCCGGCGGGCACGTCGCGCACTGGGATGGCACACGCTTGGGCGTGGATCCGGCGCGGCCCCTCAACCCACCCGTCGTGACGTGGCGCGGCGACGCCGTCGGCGCGGCGTGGCCGCGGTGGCGCGGCACGCCCGGCCGCTAACTTCCGGCCCCTCTCTCCTTCTGCACCGCGTGACCGTCACCGAAACCACGATTCCGGGCGTCCTGCTCGTCGACCCGGTCGTCCACGGCGACGCCCGCGGCTTCTTTGTCGAGCGCTACCACGCCGGGCGCTACGCCGAGGCGGGAATCGGGCCGGCCTTTGTCCAGGACAACCACAGCCGCTCGGCCCGGGGCGTCCTCCGCGGGCTCCACTTCCAGGTGCAGAACCCGCAGGGGAAGCTCGTCGAGGTCCTCGACGGAACGCTGACCGACGTCGTCCTCGACGTCCGCCCGGGCTCGCCGACGTTTGGCCGCTGGGAGGCGTTCGTGCTCGACGCCGCGGACCACCGGCAGCTCTGGGTGCCGCCCGGGCTCGCCCACGGCTTCTGCGTGACGTCCGAGCGCGTCGACTTTCTCTACAAGTGCACGGCCCTCTACGACCCGGCCGATGAGGGGGGCGTCGTCTGGGACGATCCGGACCTCGGAATCACCTGGCCGACCGGCGCGCCGACGCTCTCAGACAAGGACCGCGCGCTGCCGCGCCTCCGCGACCTCGCACGCTTGCCGAACGCCCCGTTCACGGCCCCGTGAAGCTGCTCGTCACTGGCGCCGACGGGCAGGTCGGCCGCGAACTCCTCGCCCTCGCGCCCGCGCGAGGCCACGACGCCGTCGGGACGGATGTCGCGTCGCTGGACATCACCGACGCTGCGGCCGTTCGCGCGGCCATCGCGGCGGCCCGGCCCGATGCCGTCGTGAACGCCGCCGCCTACACGGCCGTTGACCGGGCCGAGACGGACACCCACGGCGCGCACGCCGTCAACGCCGACGGCGCGGGGCACCTCGCCGAGGCGTGCGCCGAGGCGGGCATCCCGCTCGTCCACGTCTCGACGGACTACGTCTTCGACGGCACCAAGGGCGCGCCGTATGTCCCAGATGATCCGGTGTCGCCACTCGGCGTTTACGGGCAGACCAAAGCCGACGGCGAGGCGGCCGTGCGCGAGGCCCTCGCGGCGCACGTGATCATCCGGACCGCCTGGGTGTTCTCGCACCACGGCCACAACTTCGTCCGGACGATGCTGCGGCTGGCCCGCGAGCGTGAGGCGTTCGGCGTCGTCGCAGACCAGTGGGGTGGTCCGACATCGGCTCGCGCTGTGGCGATGGCCTGCGCGGTGGCTGCCGAGCGGTTGGTAGCCGGCACGGGCACATTCGGGACGTTCCACCACGCCGGCGCGCCGCTCGCGACGTGGTTCGACCTGGCGACGGAAGCCGTTCGCCTCGGCGCCGAACTCGATCCTCGCGTGCGCGGGACCGTCCAGCCGATCACAACGGCCGAGTACCCCACGCCCGCCGCCCGGCCCGTCCGTGTCGAGCTGGACACGTCGGCCTTCGAGGCGGCCTTTGGCGTCGCCGCGCCGGACTGGCGGGCCGACCTGGTGCCGGTCGTCGCGGCGCTCGCCGAATCCGACGCCGCCGGCGCGGCGTAGCTTCGGGCCACACCCACGCGCCTCCCATGCTCGCCCTCCTTCTCGCCCCGACACCCGAGGGCTTCGGCGTCGGCCTCGAATGGATGCCCGTCGCCTCGGTCCTGGTGCCAGCCGTGCTCCTGCTCGCGATCCTGTGGTACGGCAGCCGCAACGCGGTGTAATCGGGGACGTAACCGGCCGGCCTCTGTAAAATGGACGAGCGCCGCGCCCCTCTGTGGGGCGCGGCGCTCGCAGTGTGTAGGCCGGTCCGGTTACGGCGTGCCGGGCTGGGGCGCGTCGCCCATCTCGGCGAGGTAGTAGTCCGCCCAGCCGGCCCACGAGCCGGCCTTGGCGGCCGTGAAGGCCTCACGCGCGGCCGGGTCGTTGCCGGCGAAGCGGTTGGCGATGCCGAGCTGGATGTAGTACACGGACTTGTCCTCCTCGGCGCTGCTGGCGAGGGCCAGCTCGGCGTAGGGGAGGGCGTCTGCGCCGCGGCCGAGGGCGTTGAGCGCCTTGGCGTACGAGAAGGCGAGCCCGTTGGGGTCGTAGCCGGCCTCGCGGGCGATCTCCAACTGGTCGTAGGCCTGCTGCGCCGCCTCGGGCGTAAGCGGGTCCGTGGCGAGGAACGCCGTCGCGGCCTCGATGGCCGCGGTCTGCACGGCGACGGCAGCGGTCTGGGCCTCGACGGCCGCCGTCTGGCGGGCCAGCTCAGCGCGCGCGGCGAGGTCCGCGGCGACGATTTCGGCGTTCCGGGTTGCTTCGGCGCCGACGCGGGTGAACTCGGCGCCACGGACGGTCGCCGATGCTGCAGCGGCCTCGTAGGACGCGCGGGCCTCTTCATTGCGACCGAGCTGGGAGAGCATGTTGCCGCGTCCGAGAAGGGCCGGCGGGTAGGTCGGGTCGGCGACGAGGGCCTGGTCGTAGAGCGCGAGCGCGCCGGTCCAGTCCTGGGTCCGCTCGGCGGCGACGGCGTCGTTGTTGAGCCTGAGCGCGCGAGCCGTGTCGATGGTCGGGGCGGCGGTCGAGTCCGCCACCATCGCCGTCGAGTCGGCCATGACGGTCGAGTCGGCGGGGGTGGTCTGGGCACCGGCCGGGGCGGCGAAGAGCACGCCCGCGAGGCCGAGAAGGGGGAGTCGGGTCATCGGGGGGAGAGAAGGGGTGACGTGTGGAGTGGTGCACGGACCGTGCCGCGCGCAGGAACGGCGCAGAGGCGGCGTTGGTGCCGCATCGGGCATGTGCAAGTGTCGCCGGCGGTGGACGCGGTGTCGCGCGGAGCGTGCGCCGGGCGGGAAATAGAGGGCCTAGAAGTTCTGCGCGACGCCCGTGGCGTCGGTAAAGGCCTCGATAATGCGGACGGCCTCGGCGGGGTCGTCGGTGAGCGAGATGAGGTCGGTGTCGGCGGGGGAGATCATGCCGTCGGTGAGGAGGGCCGTGCGGATCCACTCGACGAGGCCGGCCCAGTAGGCCGTGCCCATGAGGACGACAGGGAAGCGGGCGGACTTGCCCGTCTGGATCAGCGTGATCGCCTCGAAGAGTTCGTCGAGCGTCCCGAAGCCGCCGGGGAGGACGATGAAGCCCTGGGCGTACTTGACGAACATCGTCTTGCGGGCGAAGAAGAAGTCGAAGAGGATCTCCTTGTCGCGGTCCACATAGGGGTTCGTGCGCTGCTCGTGCGGCAGGACGATCCCCAGCCCAACGGAGGCGCCGCCGGCGTCCTGCGCGCCGCGGTTGGCGGCCTCCATGATGCCCGGCCCGCCGCCCGTCAGGACGGCGAAGCCCGCCTCGGCGAGGGCACGGCCGACGGCCCGGCCCATCTCGTAAAACGGGGCCCCCTCGGGCGTGCGGGCCGACCCGAAGACGGTGACGGAGGGACCAACGCGGGCGAGGCGCTCGAAGCCCTCGACGAACTCGCCCATGATGCGGAAGACCTGCCAGGTGTCCGCGATGCGCTTCTCGTTCCACGCGGCGAGGTCGGCGGGGGCCATCGGCTTGTCGGCGTCGAAGGGCGTCGGGACGGGCGTGCGAGGCATCGGGGGCGGGGGAGAGAGGGTGGGAGAATAAACAGGAGCATCACGGACGGGGCGCCGTCCCGGTACGGGGCGGGACCGGCGCTATGGCCAGACGTGACCAACGTGTAGCGGAGGCGTCCGGGAGCGTGTTCGCCGAGCCCGAAGCGTGTCTGTGGCCGACAGGGCGATGACTGCAGGACACAGGCGGAGCCTCGTGGGGGTGCGGCAAACGGAGCGCGGCCCCCGGCAACTGGTGCCGGGGGCCGCGCGGGGACTGCCGAAGCAGAAGACTTACAGGACTACTGGAGCGTCTCGCGGTACTGCTCCGAGGCGTAGATCGCGATCTCGACGCGGCGGTTGCCCGGGTCCGTGCCTGCGATGCCCGAGAGGGGCTCCGACTCGCCACGGCCGTAGGCCTGCGTCCGGCTGGACGCGACGCCCTGGCCGATGAGGAAGTCGCGGACCGCCTGCGCCCGACGCTCCGAGAGGCTCTGGTTCGTCGCCGTCGAGCCGTCCGTGGAGGCGTGGCCGACGATCACGGCGTCGTGGCCGGGGTAGTTCTGGAGCGAGCGCGCCAGGTCCGTGAGGTCCGTGCGGACGCCAGCCCGGAGGTTCGACGAACCGACGTCGAAGAGGAGGGCGTTGTCGAACTGGACGTTGATGCCGGCCGTGTTGCCGTCCTGACCCGGGATGGGCGTGACGTCGGCGTTCTCGAGGTCGTTGTCGAGCTCGCGGGCCTGCTGGTCCATCTGGCGACCGATGACGGCGCCGGCGGTCCCGCCGACAGCGGCACCGATGATGGCCCCGCGAGCGGTCGAGCCGGTGGCGCGGCCGATGACGCCGCCGATGACGGCGCCGGCGCCGGCGCCGATGCCGGCCCCGCGGCCGGTGTTGTTGCAGCCCGTCTGGGCGAAGCCGAAGACGAGCAGGAGCGCGAGCGGCAGCGCCGCGTGGCGCGTACGGAAAGAGGTCATGGGAGTAGAGGGAAGCGGGGAGTGGGTGAGCCAGAGCGGCTCGGTGGTACGGCACGGACGAGCTTCCAAGTTCCGTGCCGGTGGCTTGAGAGGGCGGCTGGGGGGCCAGAAACGGCGTCCGGGGAGGCGGGGTGAGGTCCGGTGCGGACGCCGGTGCTCCGGCGAGCGGACACCCACGCCGCGGCGTGGGACG
>DASVSE010000340.1:0-4227 GCA_036388235.1 Rubricoccaceae bacterium
GCCGAGCTACTGGACGCCATCGGGCGCCGGGGCGACGTGGCCGACGGCCCAGTTCCACTCGGGCACGCACTCGCTGGCGCTCTCCGGCGCCGGCGCGGCGTCGTGGACGCAGACCGAGGTCGTCCGCAACTGGGTCTCCCAGATCGGCTTCACCGGCACCCCGCCGGTGCCGGCGCTCTTCACGGTCCGCGCGTGGGTCCGCACGGAGGGCGTCAACACGGCCCCGACGACCGACGCGGCCAAGTACCAGATGGTGCTCACGTTCCGCGACGCGGCCGGCGTGATCGGCGGCGGCGACCTCGTGGTCGACCTGCCGCAGGCGCAGGCGACGACGGGCTGGACGCAGGTCGTCTCGCCGGAGATCTCGCTGGAGCGCCCGGCGACGAGCGTGACGGCGGTTGTGCGCAAGGGCGCCTCGGCGACGGGGACACTGTGGATCGACGACTTCGCGTTTGTGAAGTCGGACGGGAACACGCTGACGAGCTGGCACGGGGCGAACGTGGACCTGACGAGCGACTGGTATACGTACTGGCCGGGCTTCGACGGCAGCCGCGCGACGCCGAACTGGGTCGTGGGCAAGACGACGGCGCAGGCGCACACGGGCGCGGCGAGCCTTCGGGTGGAGCGCCTCGGGGCGCCGCTGGCCGGTGAGGAGGCCGTTGCCATCTCGCAGCGCGTGCCCGTCACCCCCGGCCGCCCGGTCGTGGTGAGCTACTGGGTGAAGCATGAGGGCAACGCGGACCCGACGACGATCGGGACGGGCGACAACAACCTCGGGCTGACGGCGCTGTGGTACAACAACCTCGCCGGCGGCCGCAACGGCTACGGCGAGATCGGCGGGGCGGACATCCGGCTCAACGGCGAGTACAACTCGCAGGTGATCCCGCTGCTGCCGCGCAACGCCGCCAACGGTTGGACCAACTACGCGTTCGTGCTCAACCCGATCGCGAACACGGTCGCGACGGAGGTGCGCCTGCGCTACTGGCACACGTTCACGGGCGTGAGCTACTGGGACGACATCGCGATCACGAACATCTCGGGCGCGAACCTCTTCAACCCAGTAGCGGGTGAGGACGCGCCGGCCCCGGGGGCACCAGAGGCGTCGGGTGAGCAGTGGTTCCGCGCCAACCAGCCGAACCCGTTTGCCGACCAGACGGAGATCCGGTTTGCGCTTCCCCGGGCCGAGGCCGTGACGCTGGAGGTCTACGACCTGCTCGGCCGCCGCGTGGCGCTCCTCGCCGACGACACGGCGATGCAGGCCGGGGAGCAGACCGTCGCCTTCGAGCGCGGCCAGCTGCCGAGCGGCACGTACCTCGTCGTCCTCCGGACGCCCTCGCACTCCGAGGCGCGTCAGATCACGGTCGTCCGCTAAGCCGGCGACCCTTCCGTGCCCGGCACCACACGGGCACTTGCCGGCCGGCCGTCTCTCCTTGCGGGAGGCGGCCGGCGGCCTCTCCGGCCGTTCCCCGCCTCCCTCTCGGTGATGACCGCATTTCGCTCGCTCGGCCTCGTCGTCGCACTCGTCGCACTCTCCGCGACGGTCGCGCACGCCCAGACCGGCAAGATCGCCGGCCGCGTCGTGGATGCCGCGACGCAGGAGCCGATCATCGGCGCCACCGTCGCCGTCGTCGGCACGAGCAGCGGGGCTGCGACCGACATCGACGGCTACTACACGGTCCTCGGCATCCGCCCCGGGACCGTCGCCGTGCGTGTGTCCTACCTCGGCTATGCCGCCCAGACGACCGAGGGCATCCGCGTCCAGATCGACCAGACGTCGACCGTCAACGTCGCCCTCTCATCCGAAGATCTTTCCAGTGGCGAGGTCGTGATCACGGCCGACCGCCCGATCGTCCAGCGCGACCTGACGTCGACCCAGACGTCCGTTTCGGCCGAAGAGCTCGCCGCGCTTCCCGTCCAGTCCTTCCAGGACGTCGTCAACCTGCAGGCCGGCGTCGTCGAGGGCCACTTCCGCGGCGGCCGCACGGGCGAGGTTGCGTACCTCGTCGACGGCGTGCCCGTCAACGACGTCTACGACCAGTCCTTCGCGTTCCAGGTCGAGAACCAGGCCATCCAGGAGGTGCAGGTCATCTCGGGCACGTTCAACGCCGAGTACGGCCAGGCGCAGTCCGGCGTCGTCAACATCGTTACCCGCGACGGCGGCGAGCGCTACGAGGCCAGCCTGAGCGCCTACGGCGGCGACTACGGCACCACGCGCTCGGACCTGTTCCAGCGCCCGAGCACCTTCTCGCCGTTTGCCAACGCCGAGGTCAACGGCTCGCTGAGCGGCCCCGTGCCGGGGCTCGGCTCGCGCCTGACCTTCTTCGCCTCGGGCCGCGCGGTCCGCAACGACGGCTACCTCTTCGGCCGTCAGGTCGTCTCGCCGACCTACGCCACGGCCGGCGACCGCATCCCGGTCCAGTTCGACGGCCGGACCGTCTTCGTGCCCGGCCTCGGCGACAGCACGCTCGCGGGCCTCAACGGCTCCCAGCAGACCACGGCGCAGCTCAAGCTGACCGCCCGCGTGCCGTACGGTCGCTTCTCGGTCAACGGCCTCCTCCAGAGCGACCAGGGCCGCAACTACGACCACCTCTTCCGCTACAACCCCGCCGGCCAGACGACGGTCTACGGCCGCTCGACGTCGCTCATCGGGACGTACACAGCCGTCGTCTCGGCGACAACGTTCCTCGACGTCAAGGCCGCGACGTTCGCCAACGGCGTCGACGAGTACGTCTACGAGAACCCGCTCGACGAGCGCTACACGCTGGACTCGGCCCTGCGCGAGCTCAGCCCGCAGCTCAGCTTCTACCTCGGCGGCGTCCGCAACACCTACTTCACCCGCGACACGCGGACGACGCTCGGCCGCGTCGACGTCACGAGCCAGGTCACGCGGCGGCACCTCGTCAAGGGCGGGATCGAGTTCAAGCGCCACGCCCTCGACCTGAACTCGTTCAACGTCCTCAACAACGCCTCGACAGGCTTTCTGCCCAGTATCCCCGAGTCCGGCACGCCGGCTCACGTCCAGTACGCCCAGCGGCCCCTCGAGGGCTCGGCGTACATCCAGGACAAGCTGGAGTTCGACTACCTCGTCGTCAACGTCGGCCTCCGGGCGGACTACTTCGACGCCCGCGCACTCGTCCCGAGCGACTTCACGCTCCCCACGACCGGCGCGCGCACGGAGACGTCTGCCAAGGTGCAGTTCTCGCCGCGCCTCGGGCTGGCGTACCCGATCGGCGACACGGGCGTGGTCCACGTCGCGTACGGCCACTTTTTCCAGCTGCCGCCCTTCGACAACCTGTTCACCAACCCGGACTACATCTACGATCCCGAGAGCGGGCGCGAGCGGCCGTTCGGCTTTGCCGATCTGGAGCCCCAGCAGACCGTCGCCTACGAGGTCGGCCTTCAGCAGGCCCTCTCGGCCGACATCGGGCTCGACGTGACGGTCTACTACAAGGACATCCGCAACCTGCTCGGCATCCGGTTCGAGGAGATCGCCCCGGGCGTCGGCGAGAACTTTCAGCTCTCGCGCTACGGGCGCTTCACCAACCGCGCCTACGGCAACGTCCGCGGCGTCATCGTCGCCTTCGAGCGCCGCGCCCGGACGGGCGCCGCCGGCCGCGCCGGCCTCGGACTCAACGTGGACTACACGTTCCAGATCGCCGAGGGCAGCGAGTCCGACCCGCGCGACGTGTACCTCCTCGAAGGCGCCGCCGACGGCAACACGCCCGCGACGCAGCTCAACCCGCTCGACTGGGACCGCCGCCACCAGCTCAACGTCCGCGTGGGCGTCGGCGAAGCGGACCGCGCGTTCGGCCTCATCAGCCTCGTCGGCCGTCTCGGCTCGGGCCTGCCGTACACGCCCTCGCGCCGCGGCGAGGCGACGGCGGCCGTCAACTCGGCCCGCCGCCCGCCCGTCGCCTCCGTCGACCTGTTCGCGACGCGGCAGGTCCGCGTGGGCAACCTCCGGCCGGGCCTCTTCCTGCGCGTCTACAACCTCTTCGACGCGGCGAACCTCACGAACGTCTACTCGGACACCGGGTTGGCCACGCCGAACCTCCAGGCCTACGCCGCCGCCCCGGCCGGCCTCAACACGCGCGACGAGTACCTGCTCCGACCCGACTTCTACTCTGCGCCGCGCCAGGTCCAGTTCGGCGCCTCGGTCAACTTCTGATCGGGCCGCGGGCGCCGAGTCTCAGGCGCCTGCTCACCCGCACACCGCATCCTGCACCG
>DASVSE010000341.1:0-2638 GCA_036388235.1 Rubricoccaceae bacterium
GCCGAGCGTCTCATTCTGCCCGGCGTCGGCGCGTTCGACCGCGGCATGGCGCACCTCGAGGCGTTCGGGTTGATCGAGCCGCTGCGGGAGCGTGCGCTCGTCGACGGCGTCCCGACGCTTGGCATCTGCCTCGGGATGCAACTGCTGGCCTCGGGCAGCGACGAGGGCGCGCGCGACGGGCTGGGCTGGATTCCGGGCCGCGCCCACCGCCTCCCCGCCGCGCCCGGGCGGACGGTCCCGCACATGGGCTGGAACTACGTCACGGCCGTCCGCGACAATCCGCTCGTGCCGCTCGACGGCGCGCGCCGCCGCTTCTACCACGTCCACAGCTTCCACGTCGTCCCGGACGCCCTGGCCGACGTGCTCGCGACGACGCCCTACGGCGATGACCTCGCGACCGTCATCGGGCGCGGGAATGTGCTCGGCGCGCAGTTCCACCCCGAGAAGAGCCACCGCTTCGGGATGGACCTATTCGAGCGCTTCGTCCGCCTCTGATGGCCCTTCCGCGCGTCATGCCGTGCCTGCTCTACGACGGCGCGGCCCTCGTCAAGACGGTTCGCTTCAAGAAGCCGGCGTACATCGGCGACCCGATCAACGCCGTCAAAATCTTTAACGAGAAGGAGGTCGACGAACTCGTCGTGCTGGACATCGCGGCGGCGAAACGGGGCACCGGGCCCGACCTGCGGATGGTGCTCGGCGTGGCCTCGGAGTGCTTCATGCCGTTCGCCTACGGGGGCGGCGTGCGCTCGGTCCGCGACGTTGAGGCGCTCATCGGGCGCGGGGTCGAGAAGGTGATCGTGAACACGCTCTTGCTGCGGTCGCCGGGAGTCGTAGCCGAGGCTGTACGCGAGTTCGGCTCGTCGAGCATTGTCGGATCGGTCGATTACCGCCGCGTGATCGTCGGCGGCGTCCGCGTCCACTCGGCGTCCGGCGAACGGGCCCCGCGCGACGTTGTGGCGCACTGCCGGGCGATCAGCGAGGACGTCGGGGTGGGGGAGATCCTGCTCCAGAGCGCCGACCGCGACGGGACGTGGGCGGGCTACGACCTCGGCACGACGCGCGCCGTCGCCGACGCCGTTTCCGTGCCCGTCGTCGTGGCCGGCGGAGCGGGTTCTGTACAGGACGTGTGCGCCCTGTTCGAAACCACTCGCGCGACGGGGGCTGCGCTGGGTAGTATGTCCGTCTACCAGAAGCGCGGCATGGGCGTGCTGATCTCGTTCCCCCCTCGGGCCGCCCTCCTCGGCCCCGACGCCTGACATGTCCCGACCCGCTCAGCGCTGCACGCGGTGCATCTACGACGCCCGCATTCCGCGCATCTCGTTCGATGCAGCCGGGGTGTGCTCGTACTGCCACCAGTACGACGAGATGGACCGGCAGTACCCGACCGGTGCGGCCGGCCGGGCGGTCCTCGACGCGCACGTCGCCGAGATCAAGCGCGCCGGCCGCGGCAAGCCCTACGACGTCGTGATCGGCGTCTCGGGCGGCTGCGATTCGTCGTACATGCTGCACCTCGCGCGCGAGACGTTCGGCTTGCGCGTGCTCGCGGCCCACTTCGACAACACCTACAACTCGCGCGTCGCCGTCGAGAACATCTCGACCGTGCTGGACCGGCTCGACGTGGACCTGTTCACGCACGTCGTGGACACGGCCGAGATGCAGCGCGTCCTCAAGAGCTTCTTTCTCGCGTCCGTCCCTGAGGTGGACACGCCGACGGACCTCGCGCTCGCGGCCGTCCACTACATGGCCGCGGCCAAGTTCGGCGTCAAGACCATCTGGGAGGGGCACTCCTTCCGGACCGAGGGCATCTCGCCGCCGGGCTGGTTCTACATGGACGCGAAGTACGTCCAGCAGATTCACCGGACGTACGGCGAGGGGCCCATCAAGACGCTCCCGATGCTCTGGCTCAGCCGCTGGATCCGGTGGATGGTCCTCGGCGGCATCAAGAAGTTCCGCCCGCTCTACTACGTCGACTACGACAAGGAGGCGGCGAAAGCGATGCTCGCCGAGACCTACGGCTGGCAGTGGTACGGCGGCCACCACATGGAGAACCGCTCGGCGACGTTCGTCAACAACTACTACCTGCCCGTCAAGTTCGGGATCGACCTGCGGGCGTCCGAGCTGTCCGCCCTTGTCCGCGCCGGCCTCGTCACGCGCGAGGAGGCCTTGGACCGCATGGCCGAGCCCAAGCCGGTCGACGTGGGCATCCTCGACGAGATCAAGCAGCGCGTCGGGTTTACGGACGCCGAGTGGGACGCCGTGATGGCGGCCCCGCTCTCGCACTACACCCTTCACCCGACGTACAAGCAGACGTTCGAGCGGATGCGCCCTTTCTTCTTTGCGCTCTACACCGCCGGCTACGTCACCCGCAGCTTCTACGAGAAGTTCTGCGTGCTCCACGACGACCCTTCGGTGACGGCCGAGTTCTTTGCGAGCCTGACCCCGGCGCGCGAAGGCAGCCTGGCCGTCGCCGGGGCGGGCGATTTGGCAGGCGACGGCGCGGACGCACGCGTGGCCCCGCCGCGGCTCGCCTGACCATGCGCCGGCACCTCACGGCGGCCGCGAGCCGGATCACGGCCGTGCCCGGCCGGCCGCGCCGCCTCGCGGCGCTCGTCGCCGACGTCGCCGTCGTCGGCGGCGG
>DASVSE010000342.1:0-4682 GCA_036388235.1 Rubricoccaceae bacterium
CTTAGGAGCGGTCGAGCCACCACCAGTCGAGAGTGCGACGCCGAGGACGAGGGAAAACAGGAGAGCCTTCATGAGAGGGAGAGATGGTCTGGCGAGCCGTCGCCGTGGAGGGTCATAACCTGGATTTCAGGATACGAACCATGACACTCTAAGGCAATGAACGACGCGGGTTAGGCTCGGATCCGTTTTAAGGCCAGACCCCAGACTGGCGATACGGGGAGGGCCTTCCTCGTCAGCCCGTTGCGCGGGCGTTGCCTCCGCACGTGTCCCGACTCGCGGCCCTTCTCACCCTTGTGCTAGCCGTGCCAATCGGTGCGCTCGCCCAGACGTGGCCGTCACCAGGGGAGGGGAGACCGCTGTTCTCTCGGCGCATCTCGTGGCGCGAATCGGGTGGCAGTGCCCAGAACTGGGACATCGCGCAGCATCCGGATGGCCGCATCTTCGTCGCCAACGCCGAGGGCATCCTCGAATACGACGGAGAGGACTGGCAGCTGTACCAGACGGCGGCCGACGACCGGGCCCTGATCCACACGGTGACCGTCGGGCCCTCCGGCCGCGTGTACGCGGGTGGAATCGGCGATGTGGGGGTGTTGGAGCCGGACCGAGCGGGGACGCTTCACTACCGGAGTCTGAAGCCATCCATTACACCGGAGCACCGCGACTTCACCGATGTCTGGACCTCGCACGCGACGCCAGAGGGCATCGTGTTCCAGAGCTATGAACGCCTCTTCCGCTGGGACGGGCGCCGCATGGAATCCTGGACCACCGAGACGCGCTTTCGGTCGTCGTTCCTTGTCCATGGCCGAGCGCATGTGTGGGAGGACGGCGTCGGCATCAAGGTGCTCGGCCCGCGCGGTCTCGCGCTCATCCCGGGCGGCGCCGCTTTTGCCGACCGTAAGGTGGACGCTCTGCTCCCCAATAGGAGCGGGTGGATGGCGGTTGTCCGCGACGAGGGACTCATCGCGATCGACCGCGCCGGTAGGTCACGAGCCGTTGCCGGGCCAGCGTCTGACTACCTGCGCGCCTTCCGGCCGTACTCCGCAATCGCTCTCCCCAACCGCTACACCGGGCGCGGACTGCTCTACGCCGTCGTGACGTTCGGCGGCGGCATCGCGCTGCTGACGCCAGACGGCCAACTCGTCCGGGTGTACCGGGAAGACATTGGGCTCTCGCTCGGAGACGACTTGATCGGGCTCGAGGCGGACACGCAGGGCGGGCTGTGGGTCGGGATGCAGAATGGACTGGCCCGCATCGACCTGTTTCCCCGCCACACGTGGTTCGACGAAGCCGACGGGCTGCTGGCGAGTCCGAACGCACTTACCGAGCATGCTGGATCGCTGTATGTCGGGACGGACGTTGGGCTCTTTCGCCGCGTCCCTGGCCGGCTAGGGAGGCCGGGGGCAGACCCAGGTGTCTATGCGCGTTTCGAGCCGGTGCAGGGCCTCCCGCAGGACCGGATCCAGGTCTGGGACCTCGAATCCACGACTGCCGGTCTCATCGTCGCGACCGCTGAAGGGGTCTATGTCGTCGAACGAGGGCGCGTGCGCGCGCTGTCCCGCACCGGCACGGCGTTTTCCATCGTCGCCGTCACGGGGCGGCCGGACCTGATGCTCGTTGGGACGAAGGAAGGGGTGGCCCGGCTGACACAGCGCACAGGGCGGTGGGAGTCGGATGGCGCCGTGGAGGGCATTAGTGGAGAGACTCGCTTTTTGCAGGAGGACGCGGAGGGCGCCATGTGGATTGCGCAGCTGGGCGGGAGCTTGTACCGCCTTGCCGAACCGCAGAACCCGGCGCCGGTGATAGAGACGTTCGGCCCCGATCAAGGTCTGACGGCGGCGGCCGGGCCGCTCAACCTGGTCGGCCGCACGCTCGTCATGTCGACGCGCGAAGGCGTCTTTCGGGTCGAGAGAACCGGGAAAACCATCCGGCTCGCCCGCGAGCCTGAGTTCCGCGACCTTTCCGGATCCTACAGCCTGTTTGCCTCGGACAGCCGAAGCACGTGGACGTTCGCTCATGGCGTGCTCCGTTCGGACGCCCGCCTCGGGTTCGAGATCGGCGGCTTGCAGCCTTACGACGTGCTGGTGCAACCCTCCGGCGCGGCATGGGTCGCGACGTCGGACGGGCTGTTGCGGTTCGACTCGCGCGTCCAGACCGGACAGTACACATACCCGGTCCTGATCCGCCGGGTCACGAACCGCCAGGGAGATGTCCTCTTCGGCGGCACGGCCGGGCGGCCGATGCGGAACGGCGTCCACCTCGAGCTTCCGATTGCGTCCGTCCGAGGCTTGAGGTTCGAGTATGCCGCCGCGCTATTCGACCGCCCCGGGCGGACCGAGTACTCGACCCGCCTGCTCGGCTCCGACGACGAGACGTGGGGGCCGTGGACACGCGAGCGTGTCTCGCAGTTTGTCGGTATCCGCGAGGGCACGTACACGTTCGAGGTTCGCGCCCGCAACGACATCGGCCATAAAACGGCCGTTGCCCGGTTCCAGATTCGGATTTTGCCGCCCTGGTATCGCACGTGGTGGGCCTACACCCTCTACGCGCTCGCCCTCGGAGGCGTGATCTGGGGTGTTTCGGCGTGGCGGCTGCACAACCAGCGCCTGCGTCTCGAAGCTGCCCGTGCCCGCAACCAGCGCATGCAGCGCCTCTCTGCGCGTCTCCAAGAGACCAACACGCGGCTGCGCCGCGCGGACAAGCTCAAGGACGACCTGCTCGCAAACACGAGCCACGAACTCCGCACGCCGCTCACGGCTATCCTCGGGTTCTCCGAGATGCTGCTCGACGAAGCCGACGCGGGCATCCAGGACCTCGCCGAAGGGATTCAGCGCGGCGGGCAGCGTCTGCTCTCCACCGTCGACTCGCTGCTGGACATGTTCAAGCTCCAGTCGGGGACGGTCGAGGTCTTTCTCGAAGAGGCGGATGCTGCCCGGGTCGTCCGCGAGACCGTCCGTAGCCTCGCGCCGCTTGCCGAGCGCCGCGGACTAGCGCTGTCCGTGCGGCCGGAGGGCCTCGTGCTCCCGGCTGCGCTGGACCGTGGCGCACTCGACCGCATCCTCGTGCACGTCGTCGGCAACGCGATCAAGTTTACAGATGAGGGTCACGTGGCGGTCCTCGTCGACGCGACGGACCACGATCTGCTGATCACGGTCACAGACACCGGAATTGGCATCCCCGACGACCTGGTCGGGACGGTCTTCGAGCCGTTCGAGCAGGTCTCGACCGGGTTCTCGCGCAGCTACGAGGGCAACGGCCTCGGTCTCTCCATCGTCCGCGGTCTCGTCGACGCGCTCAGGGGGGCGGTCGCCGTCGAGAGCACGCTCGGCGTAGGGACGACGGTTCGGATCACACTGCCCCGCTGGGGGGACCTGCACGTCATTGCCGAGCACTCCTCCGCGCAGCGCTCGGCGAGTGCCGCAACCAACCCGGCACTCTCCGGCGCGCAGATTCTGGCGGTCGGCCTCGGGATGAACGGCGGGGCCGTTCGCTCGTGGATCGAACCCCAGGGAAGCGTCTGCGAGGCCGAGACGACGGCCCAAGCGGTCCGCGAAGCCCGCAAGGTGGCCTACGATGCCGTGTTCGTGGCCGCGGCGGACAAAGAGACCGAGCGCAAGCGCGTCGCCGTCCTCCGTTCCGTGCCGGGCTATGCCCACCTCCCGGTTTTGCGGGTCGGAGACGACCTGCTCACCCCGAGCGCGCTGTCTGCGCGCGGGTTCTCGCACCAACTCGCGCTCCCGCTCGACGCCGACGCGGTCGTGACGCTGCTCGAAGCCCTCCTGATGACCATCGAGGAGGCAATCGACGACTAGGCTTCTGCAGCCCAGCAGGCTCCGGTTGCGTCCCTAGCCTCTCACCGGAGGCCGACGCGGACCCCGACGAGGGGTTCGAAACGGCGCTCGGCGAGAAAGCGGCCCGGGCCGTCTCCGGGGAGGCGGCGGTAGCCGTAGCGCGAGCGAACGAACAGCTGCCCGCCCCGGCCGACCGGTGCCGTCACATCAAGGACGAGCGCGTTCTCGTTGCCGAGGCTCCCGAGAAACGTCAGGAGACCCCGGAAGCCTTGGCGCTCGACGGAGAGCTCGGCGCGGGCGCGGAGCGGCAGCCGGGCGGCGAGGCGAAAGCCGTAAGCGCTCGCGCGGTCCGCCCCGATGTGGCGCCGCACGTGCTGGGCAATCTCGAAGCGGCCAAAGGCCACGAAGCGCACGTCGGCAACGATGTCGACGCCGTTCCGAAGGCTGTCGAGGGGTGTCCCGGCAAGGTCTTCACCGGCAGCCTCGCGCGGCGTCTGGCCCGAGACGATGCGCTCGTCAGCGTTGGAGATCGCATAGAACGGGTTGACGTAGCCCGGCACGAAGCGCGACGTCGAGACGAAGACGGCGACGCGGGCGCTCGCTCGCAGCGCATCGCTCGCCCGGAACGCCTCGGCATCGGCCCCGGCGCCGAGGGCCGACCCGTGACCGAGGTAGCGGGCAACGGTCACAAACGGGACGATCCCGAACGGCGCATCGGCGCGGGCGGCGCCGCCGAGACGGCCGTGGAGCGTCGCCTCGATGCCGGTCAGCGCCGAGTCGCCGCGGGCCGGTAGGCCAAGGTCGTGGACGGCCCCGAGCATCAGCCGGACGGCGCCGAACGGGCCAATGCTCCGGGCCGTCTGGCCCCCGAGCTGACCTCCGGCCCTCCCGCCG
>DASVSE010000343.1:0-4683 GCA_036388235.1 Rubricoccaceae bacterium
GAGTCTGAGTTGGGAAAAACGGAGAGAGGAGAGAAGAGGGTCGGGCGGGTGCCGGCTCTCCTCCCTCCTCTCGGAGCGGAAGCGGGGCGCGTGGCCCCGCCGGTTACGCGTCGCCGCGGCCGGCCTCGGCGTCGGCAAGCGTGACGACCTCGTCGGCGCCTTCGGCCTCCTGCGCCGCCTGGCCCTTCTCGGCGAGCTCGGCCATCTCGGAGGCGCGCGTCGCGGCCTCGACGGCGGCCATGTCGCGGGCCGTATCGCCGGCCTTGGCGCCTTCGATGCAGGCGTCAGCGATGACGCGCGTGAAGAGCTGGACCGACTTCATGGCGTCGTCGTTGGCCGGGATCGGGAAGTCCACGAGGTCCGGGTCGACGTTGGAGTCCACGAGCGCGATGATCGGGATGCCGAGCTTGCGCGCCTCGTCGACGGCGATGTGCTCGCGCTTGACGTCGACGACGAAGAGGGCGCCGGGGAGCTTGCCCATCTCGTCGATGCCGCCGAGGACGCGGTCGAGCTTCTCGAGCTCGCGGCTGCGCATGAGGCGCTCCTTCTTCTTGAGCTGCGCGGCCGTGCCGTCGGCCTCCTGGCGGCGGAGCGTCTCCATCCGCTTCAGCGAGCCGCGGATGGTCTGGAAGTTGGTCATCATCCCGCCGAGCCAGCGGTCGACCGCGAACGGCTGACCGGCGCGCTCGGCCTCGGTCTTGACGACCTCCTGGGCCTGCTTCTTCGTGCCGACGAACAGGACCTTGCGGCCGCGGCTCGTGAAACGCGTGGCGGCGTCGGCGGCCTCGTCGAGAAGCTGCTGGGTCTGCTTCAGGTCCAGAATGTGGATCCCGTTGCGCTGCATGAAGATGTACGGGGCCATCTTCGGGTTCCACCGGCTCGTGAGGTGCCCGAAGTGGGCACCAGCGCGGAGGAGGTCTTCGATTGAGACGCGGGGCATTGCATAGCAGGCCGAGCCTGCGAGTAAGCGCTCCGAAGGGCGCGCGGGGTTGACCGCCCCCGCCGTCGCTCAGCGCGCCGACCGGGCCGAGGCCCGGCACCCGGAACGCTGTCGGGCGGGGTGAGGGATAAAGACAGGTCGGAGACCCGGGCGACCGGCCGTACCGGACACCCTGGGCTCCGCACCCCCGAAACGTCTTAGCGCTTCGAGAACTGAAACTTCTTGCGGGCCTTGGGCTGCCCGTACTTCTTGCGCTCGACGGCACGCGGGTCACGCGTGAGGTAGCCGGCGTCGCGAAGCGGCTTGCGGAGCTCGTCGTTGAACTCGACGAGGCAGCGGGCGATGCCGAGCTGGATCGCGCCGGCCTGGCCGGTGAGGCCGCCGCCCTTGGCGTTGACGAGCACGTCGAACTGGCCGCGGAGTTCGGTCAGGTCGAGAGCAGCCGTCGCCGCACGCTGGCGGATCTCCGTCGGGAGGTACTCAGCCAGCGGCTTCTTGTTGACGACGACGTTGCCCGAGCCGGGGCGGAGGTACACGCGGGCGACGGCCGTCTTGCGGCGGCCGACGGCCTGAAACTGGTTTGCGATGGACGTTGCCATAGGAGATATCGGGGGCGGGCGCCTAGCGCTCGAAGGTGAGCGTTTCGGGCTGCTGGGCCGCGTGCGGGTGGTCCGGGCCGGCGTAGACGTTGAGCTTCGAGATCATCTGGCGGCCGAGCTTCGTCCGCGGGAGCATGCCCTTGACAGCGTTCTCGATCATGAACGTGGGCTTGGCCTGACGGACTTCCTTTGGCGAGGCCAGCTTGACGCCGCCCGGGAAGCCGGTGTGGCGGAAGTACTGCTTGTCGGTCTCCTTCTTGCCGGTGAAGCGGACCTTGTCGGCGTTCACGACGACGATAAAGTCGCCCGTGTCGACGTGGGGCGTGTACTCGGGCTTGTGCTTGCCGCGGAGGATGGTCGCGATGCGAGCGGCGAGCCGGCCGACGACTTCGTTCTCGGCGTCGACCACGTACCACTTCTGCTCGATGCCGCCGGGCACGCCGGCTGGCTTCGCGCTGAAGGTCTTGAACGAGGTGGTGTTCATGTCGGAGGCGGACGGGGCGTCCGCGGAGGCAGGGCCGCCGCTCGGCGCGGCAGACGGAAACGCAACCGCCGGAGCCCGAAGGCCGAGGCGGGCCGCACGGGTGCACGGCTGTGGGCAGTAGAGCCGGGGAAGCTAGACCGCCGGCCCCCGCCGGAGCAACCGACAGACCTTCTCAAATGCGGCCGCGTGACGGGTTAACCCATTCTTCCCCGTGCATGCCTGCGCCTCTATCTTGCGCGCTCGCCTGCCTGCCGCCCGTGCGCGACCTCGCCCACCTTGCTGCTGCCCTCCCGTTCTCCGTGGACGACACCGATGCGGCCGCCGCGGCTTTCGCGGCGGCCAAGGCCGGAGACAGCGCCGCCCGGCGGCACGTGGACCTCTGGGCCTACATCTGGACCCTCCGCTACGTTGCGCGCAAGTTCCTGACCGAACGGGTCGGCGAGCCAAGCGACGTGGATGCGGTCGAGACGCGTGCGCTCGACGGCGTCCGTCAGGCCTGGGACCGGGTCGAGGACGCCGCGCGCTTCCCGAGCTACGTCTCGGTCGTGTGCAAAAACGCCGTGCTCACGCACCGCGCCCGTCGTCGGATCATGGTCGAGGCGGACGAGGAGGAGTTGGAGCCGGTCATTGACGACGAGCGGCTCGACCACGACGGGCCGATCGTGCGCCGCGACGTTGCGGCGGCGATTGCAGGCTTGCCGCCGGCCGTCCGGTCGGTTGCCGAGATGCGGTTTCTGGATGGCACGTCGTACGAGGACATCGCCGAGGCAACGGGCCATCCGCTGCCGACCGTTCGCACGTACCTCTCGAAAGCAGTGGCACGACTGCGCGAGGCGCCTCACCTGCGGGCCCACTTTTTCGACGACGTGCTGCCCCCGGGCGCCCTTGCCGGCTGAATCTCGCGGCAATGGTTACGTCCTGCCGCCCGCTGAGTCTAGGCAGGCGTCCAACCTTTTTCTTCTGTGACCTCCCTCTCCGATCGCCTCGACGCCTACGCTGCGCTCTCACCCGCCGAGCGGGCAAAGGTCGCACGCGACGCCGCAGCTTCCCCTGAGCAAGGCGCGCGGCTTGCGAACGCGCAGGCCCTCTCGGCCCTGCTCGACGCCGCCGCAGACGCCCGCCCCGGCCGGCCAGTCTCCGACGACGACCTCGCGGCTTACCTCACCGACCGCGCCCTCGGCCTCGTACCGTCCGATGCAGCTCGCATTGAGGCCGCTCTTGCTGCTGACGCTGACCTGAAGGCGCGGGCGGACCAGATGCGACTCCGGCTCGCGCAGCTTGAGACCCACACCACTGGCTCAGAATCTGCCGAGGCGCAGTTCGAACGCCTTTTCGGATACGCACCGGCAGCAGCCACTAACGTGCCCGCCGCGTCGCCCGGGGAGGCAACGCGGCGGGCAGAGCGGAATGGTGGTGCCCGTCGTCCCGCCTATGCATCCGCAGACCGAGCCGCCGCCGCTCCACCTCGTGCGTCCCGCGCCGGCGCCGGGCGGCGCGTCCTGGTGCTCGCTGCGGCCTTCCTGGTCGCCTACGGTGGCCTTGCCGCCGTCTCGGCGTCGCAGCAGACGGACCGGGAGCGTCTTGCCGATCTCGGTGATCTCGCCTCCTACACGCCCATCGAGACGCGTGGCGCGGAAGTGGAGGGGCTCGCCTCACGTCTGGATGCGGCTCTCGACGCCGTCACTGACGCGCGACGGACGACGCTGGGCCTGTTCCCACGCTACGACACGGACCGCCTCGACGCCGCGGCGGCCGAGATCGCCCTCATCATCGGCGCCGCCGACGCGCGCTCGTCGGTCTCGCAGGAGGCGCGGCTTGCGTTGGCCCGCGTACGCCTGCAACAGTCGCGCGACAGCGAGGCCGTCCGTCTGCTCTCGACGCTCGTCCGGGAGCAGAGCTACCGCGCGGCCGAGGCGCGCCGCCTGCTCGACGCGGTCCGGACCGCGCCCGCCGCCTAGGCGTCGGCGAGTTCGGCTTCGAGAAGCTGTTTGCGGACCATGCTCGCGTAGGTCCCGCCCCGGGCGATGAGGTCCTCGTGCGTGCCCTGCTCAGCGATCCGGCCGTCGGCGAGGACAACGATCTGGTCGGCGTCCTGGACGGCGGAGACGCGGTGTGAGACGATGACGACGGTCCGCTGGCCAAACTGGCGGCGAAGGTTGGCGAGGATCGTCGCCTCGGTCCGTGTGTCCACGGCCGAAAGGGCGTCGTCGAAGAGGAGGATGCGGGGGCGGCGGATGAGAGCGCGGGCAATGGCCGTGCGCTGCTTCTGGCCGCCAGAGAGGGTCACGCCGCGCTCGCCGACGACCGTGTCGAAGCCGAGGGGGAAGTCCTCGACGTTGGCCGTGAGGTCGGCCTCGTCCGAGGCCTCGCGGATCTGGTCCTCGGTCGCGTCGGGGGCGCCGAAGGCGACGTTGTGGCCGATGGTGTCGGAGAAGAGGAAGACCTCCTGGGGAACGACGCCGATGGCGCCGCGGAGCGTGGCGAGCGGGACCTCGCGCACGTCGCGGCCGTCGAGGCGGACCGTGCCCGAGGTCGGGTCCATGAGGCGGGGGACGAGCTGGACGAGGGTCGACTTGCCGGCCCCGGTGCGGCCGACGATGCCGAGCGTGGTCCCGGCGGGGACGTCGACGGAGACGTCGTCGAGGACGGGGGGGCCGTCG
>DASVSE010000344.1:0-5494 GCA_036388235.1 Rubricoccaceae bacterium
CGGCCCGAGCGCACGCACGATGCCAAGGGTCACATCTTTCTCACGGACGCCGTTGTATGTCGCCCCGATGTCGTGGCCGCCGTGGCCAGCGTCGAGGACGATGGTGTCCAGCCGCCAGTTGTTGCCGTTGGCGACGTAGACGGCAGACGCTTCGGGCGTATAAGGGACGACGACCGGCGGGGCCGTCTGCCACGCCGAGGCGGCGGGAGCTTCGCCAGTTGGCGCCGGGTTGGGCGCAGCCGGGGCCGTTTCAGCCGGCGCGGGGACGCGCGAACGACGGGTCGGCGCTCGGCGCGGGGCGGCCACAATCGGCGTTTCGACGCGCGGAGTCTCTGGAATCGTCCGCTCGCGAGGCGTCTCGGCACGAGGAGTCTGGGCGGGAGGGGTCGCGGCCGGCGCGTCGGCTTCAGGAGCTCGGCCCCACCCCGCCGCGCGGCGCGTCGTTGGCATCCGCGCCGCAGTGGGAGCCGGCGTATTGCCGAACGTCAGCAGAACATCGGAGGTGCGGGCGTCTCGTGTCGCAACAGGCAGGGGACTTCCCGGCGCGTCGAACGTCAGTGTCACGCGCTCGCGCTCGGCCTCAACTCGGTAGTCACGGACGGGGGGCGCGGCGCGGCCCCGGTCCATTTCCGGCGCCATGCTTGCCCCTGCAAGCACAAGGCGAACTGTTCGGCCAGATTGTTCGACGCGAAATGACTCGACCCGAGCCGTCGTCCGAATGCGGACCGTGAGGGCGCCTGCCTGCGGCTCGAAGGCGATGGCCTGCACAGCAGCGGCAGGCCGAGAGACGGCGTCCAAGGAGGCCGCTTCGGCGGGCGAGGCGACGAGCGCGGAGAGGAGTACGACGAGAAGAACAACGGGCATGGCAGGGGGCACGGGGCCGCTGAACATCGGGGACGCCGAAGCGCAACAAGATCGTGCCAGACCTGCACGCGCGGCACGCACGGATTCGAAATCGGCTTCGCGGTCTCGCGAGTCACCCCAAACAGAAGGTTCAGAGGGACTCGGGTGCGTTCCCTGAGAGCGGCACATCTAGTGATTCCGACCACCTCGTGGTCCCTTTCGCCGCCCTACTCTTCCCCACACAGCCTTCGGAGGCGGCGCTCGATGATGGCCTCCTGTTGCGCGTCGCGCGCATCAAGCTGCTGGCGGAGTCCATCAAGCTCGGCCTGCGCGCGGTCGACCTCCTCCCGTCGGTTGGCCTGCTTGATCACAAACAGCTCTCCGAGACGCGAGCGAAGCTCAGCACGAAGGCGTGTCTTGTCGGCCCCGGGAGGCATGCGGCGGAACTGTGCAGCGAGGGCATCGACGCGCGTCTCAAGCGCATGCTCTTCCTGCATCCGTCCGTACAGGGCCCGGTCGCGCTCGGCGAGCTCGCGGCGATACGCCTCCTGACTGACGAGCGCGATCCGCTCGTCGTCCATCGCCGAGACGTCCATCGGAACTTCCTGCGCCTCACCGACCACGTACACCCGCTCACCTGCCCGCATCGATTCCTCGAACCGAACGAGGCGTCCATTCTCCAGCACGTAGGCCTGACCGTCGACCTCGACAACCGGGGTAATCGGGCCGCTGTAATCCAATGTGAGCGCGAGTCCGGTCAGGTCGAGCCCATCCGGGACGGCATCGACGAGTTGCACTCCGTCTAGGTGGATGCCTCCGTCGCGGATCTCCAGCAGGTGCCCTTCAGAGCCCTGCTGTGAGGAGACGGGCGACATCGGTGCCGGAACCGGTTGGGCAGCCGCCGCAACAGGAAACACAACACAGGCGAGAGCGAGAGCACGGGCAGTCATCAGTCGCCAGGAACGGTGAGAAGTCGGGCACGGGCAGCCGGGACGGTCTCGCGAACGCTGTGGAGGCCCTGCATCGACTGGCCCGATGTGGCAGGCACGCCAAATGCCTCGGCGGGCTCGTCCCATCCGAGGTTGGCGGTTCCGCGTCCGAGGTCCTGAAGACGCAGCGAGAGCACGCGCACGTTCTCCGGGGCATCCCATGCCCCATCGGCGGACGGCGTGACGTCGGCCGCGACAAGGGCAGTCGTTGCGTCGGGTGCTGACGCGCGGGAGACCGACGGACGCGCCGGAGGCGGCGCAGGCACTCGGGAAACAGCGGCCGGAGCAGAGCGAGCCTCCACACGGGGCGTCGGGGTGCGCTGCGCTGCGATCGCGGGGGCCGCGACGGGAGGCGGAGCAGTTGCCACGGGGGCAGCTGGTTGAACAACCACCCGGTCGGCACTTGGGCCAGTCAGCCCGGTGGCGTCGGCCATCGCCGGCTCGGCGGTTGCGGACTCAGCGGTAGGAGCCGGATCGTTCTCCGGTGTCACCTCGGCAAGCGAGCTCGCCACGAGACCGGCCTCAGTCGCGGGTGGGACCTCGGGCGCGCTGGTCGGCCGAGGCATCAGTGCAAACACGAGGGCGACTGCGACTGCGGCCGCGCTTGCCCACACTCCGACCCGTCGCCCGCGACGGGCCGCAGGAAGCGGTGAACGGTCTGCGGCGGGTGCCGGGCGTTCAGGCATGCTCTGCAGCGGCGCCGGTGCCGCTTGGACCGGTGCCGCCTGGGCCGGTACCGCGTCGGTCGCGCGAGCGAGGATGGCCGAGATCGCCGCTTCAGAAGGCCCGGCGCCTGCCGGACGGCCGTCAAGCAGCGCGCGTGTCTGAACGAGGAGGGCCGTTTCGGCTGTCGCAGGCGCTTCAATCTGGGGAGCGAGCGGCAAACCGTACGCAACCGCCAGCGGCGCGAGCACCGGCACGGCAATGGGTGCGTCGGGCTCCGGTGCGCGCTGGGTCGCCTCAGCAGCGCGGTCGAGAACGGCGGCGAGTGCAGCGGCAGACGGGCTCAGGGTCTGAGCGCCGAAGGTGCTCTCGATCGCGGCACGGCTTTGCGAGAGCAGGGCAGCCTCGGCCAGATGAACTGTGCCAGCCGGCTCACCATAGAGTGCGCGAACAGCGGCAAGCGGAGCGAACGACGTGTCGGAGGCCAGCGCGGCACGCGCCAGAACGGCCGCGAGCGTCGCGGCCGGCGGCTGCCGGTCCATGCCCGCGACCGCCATCTCGACGGCTGCGCGGGTCTGAACCAAAAGGGCCGTCTCGGCCTGAGCGGACGAACCGGACGCCGCGCCCGCAGCGTCGCTGCCGGGCACCTCCACGCCATAGGCGCGGCGGAGCGGAGTGAGGACGTCGTCAGACATGGGGGAAGGTCGGGGAGGGACGTAGCGAACGGGCAGTTCGGTCGTTCTGGTGTGTCGTGTGCAAGGCAGTCGTGTGGCCTGCACGAGACAC
The DNA here is from genome assembly GCA_036388235.1 of Rubricoccaceae bacterium. Classification (GTDB taxonomy): domain Bacteria; phylum Bacteroidota; class Rhodothermia; order Rhodothermales; family Rubricoccaceae; genus DASVSE01. The sequence goes on from DASVSE010000344.1 coordinate 3,282, forward strand.
TGGGGCGGAAAGCGTCATCGTGGGATCATCCGACGCGCTCGCCCGAGCGGCGCGGGGCGCCCGGAATGTCGGCGGTTGTTTCGTCGAAATACTCGGGTTCGAGCGTCTTGCGGAGGTTGATGAGCGCGTAGCGCATCCGGCCGAGGGCCGTGTTGATGGAGACGCCGGTGAGTTCGGCGATTTCGCGAAACGTGAGTTCGGACTGGTGGCGCATCAGCACGACCTCTCGCTGTTCGGGCGGGAGTGTGTCAATCGCCGACTCGACGTCCGCCCAGAGCGTGTCGCGACCGAGGAGTGCCTGGGCGTCCGGCGCGTCGTCCGGCAGCCGGTCCCAGAACGACGCCCCCTCGTCCTCATTGCTGGACCGGTCGACGTCGGACCACTTCTTCCGGCTGCGGAGCCAGTCCAGGGCCGCGTTGCGCGCGATGCGCATTGTCCACGCGAGCCACCGGCCCTGTTGCTCCTGGTAGGTCCCGCGGCGGTCGTGCATCGCCTGGATCGCCCGAAACATCGTCTCCTGGAACAGATCGTTCGCGACCTCGCGGTCGCGGACCATGCCCACGAGGTAGCCGTAGAGCCGCTCCTGATGACGCGCGAGCAGCTGCGAAAACGCCCGCTGGTCGCCGTCGTCGAGGTACGCCGAAACGAGCTCGGCGTCGGTTTTGGGAGTCTTCCCCGCAGTCGGGAGGTCGGACATGGGAGCGGGCGCGGCGGGGCGGGCGGAGTCGGAGCGGAGCGGCTAGCGCAAGGCTGCCGGAAGGGCACTAGGACGCACGAGAGCGGGCGCGGCTCCCTTTTGAGGCGCATTCAGCGCGCCCGACGGAGCAGCCCGCGTCGGAACGAGGATGCCCCACTTGCCGAGCCACACGCTCGCCTCGCTCTCGGCGGCGAGCGCGCGGTACGCCTCGCGGACGGGCCGGCCAGGCTCGACGTCGTCCAGCACGACGATGGCGCCCGGAGTCAGAAATGGCCGAACGGCCGCGACATAGCCGAGCGCTGCGTCGCGCGCATGATGCCCGTCTACAAACACCAGATCGAACGGACCGTCCGACGCGCAGACAGGGCCGAGCGTCTCGGCAAACGGCCCGACGACGACGCGGATGCGGCGCTCGCCGTGCCCGAGACCCTCGAGATGAGCACGCGCGAGGTCGGCGAGCGCGGGCGCCCCTTCGAGCGTCACCAGGGTGCCGGCCGGCCCACCTTCAGCCTCGTTTCGGGCAAGCGCGAGGGCGATGTGAGCACCCGAGACGCCCAGATTGGTGCCGAGCTCCAGCACCCGCCGAGGCCGGAGCCCCCGAACGAGGCCCGACATCACCCGCCCCCACAGCGGTCCGCTCGACGCCCGCCGGTACACGTCCGCGACGCGGCGCACGGGCGCGTTGCCGCCGGCCGAGCCCGCCCCGTAGTCGACGACCTCGACCGTCGCCTGGCTCGCCGCGAGGCGGGCGCGAAGCGCGTTGACGGCCTGCTCGTCGGCCACCTCTCCGGGCGTGAGGCGCAGCGTTACGGCCCGCTCGACTGCTGCCCGAGCCGGCTCGGGCAGCGGTGCCTGGGCACCAACCAGCGCGTGCAGGGCAAAGCGGAGCGGAAAGACGAGCACCACGGGCGGCGGAAGGGCCGCGCAAGCTAGCGTCAGTCTCTACCGCGCAGGTCCTACACCTTGCCCAGGTGTGAGCCTTACTTCCCCACGCCGGCCTTGTCCATCGCCTCGCCGAGACGCCCGACGGGCACGACCTCTAGCCCCTTCGGAATCGTGAGGCCCTTCAAGCCGGCCCGCGGCACGAGCGCCGTCTCGAAGCCGAGGTGCCGGATCTCGGCCAAGCGCGCCTCCATCCGCGAGACCGCCCGGACCTCGCCCCCCAGGCCGACCTCGCCGACGATCGCCGTCCCCGAGTCGAGGGGCACGTCGCGCGCCGACGACGCGACGGCGAGCAGCACGCCGAGGTCCGCCGCGGGCTCTTCCAGCCGCACGCCGCCCGCGACCGACACGAACACGTCGGACTGCGACACGCGCACGCCTTCGCGCTTTTCGAGCACCGCCAGCAGCACCTGCATCCGCCGGCTGTCGAAGCCCGTCGCCGTGCGCTGCGGTGTGCCGTAGCTCGCGCCGGCGACGAGGGCCTGCACCTCGACGAGGAGCGGCCGCGTCCCTTCGAGCGTGCACACGACGGCCGAGCCCGACGACCCGAACTGCCGCTCCGAGAGAAAGAGCG
>DASVSE010000345.1:0-5020 GCA_036388235.1 Rubricoccaceae bacterium
AGTCGCCCGCGCGGCCCTGGTCCTCCCAGAGCGCGGTGATCCGCTGTGTCAGCGATCCCTTGAACGCCTTCGGGTTGATGTCGCTCTCTTTCGCCGGCGTGTACTCTAGCGTCTCGGGGTCGACCGAGAGAATGTCCTTGCCGACCTTCTTGAAGAAGCCTGCGCCGGCCTTCTGGCCCGTCGCGCCCGCCTCGACGAGCTTGTCCAGCACGACCGGGACGCGGAACGTCTCGCGCGACTCGTCCTCGGGGACGTTGTCGTACAGGTTCGACGCGACGTGCCGCAGCGTGTCCAGCCCGACGACGTCCGCCGTGCGGAACGTGGCGGACTTGGCGTGCCCGATGAGCGTGCCCGTGAGCGCGTCGATCTCTTCGATCGAGAAGCGACCCTCGGAAAACTCCTTCAGGACCGCGAGCATCCCGTAGACGCCGATCCGGTTGCCGATAAAGTTCGGCGTGTCCTTCGCGACGACGACGCCCTTGCCCAGGTGAACCCGGGCGAAGGCCGAGACGCGGCGGAGCACGTCCGGGTCCGTATGGGCCGTGGGAATTACCTCGAAGAGTTTGAGGTAGCGCGGCGGGTTGAAAAAGTGCGTCCCGAGAAAGCGCGCCTTGAACGCGTCCGACCGGCCCTCGACGATATCGGAGATCGGCAGGCCGGACGTGTTGGACGAGATCACGGCATCGGGCCGCGCGGCGGCCTCGATCCGCTCCATCACGGACTGCTTGATGTCCAGCCGCTCGACCACGACCTCGATGATCCAGTCGGCGTCCTTAATGGTGTCGAAGTCATCGTCGAAGTTGCCGAGCGTGATCCGCTTCTGAGCTCCGGCTGTAAAAAACGGGTCCGGCTTAAGCTTCGATGCAGCCGCAAACGCAGACTGCACGATCGAATCGGGCGCGCCCTCACGGCCGATGCTCGTCGGCGTCACGTCGAGGAGCTTGACCGTGAGGCCGGCGTTGGCGAGGTGGGCCGCGATCTGAGAGCCCATCACGCCCGCGCCAAGCACGGCGGCGGTGCGGAAGGGCTTTTCTTTCCACGCGGGCGCCTCGGTGGTGGGCGCGGCGGTTTCGGCGACGGTTTCCATGTGAGGGGTCGGGTTCGGGGTGCGAGCGGCAGAACGTCGGTCTGGCACGCCAGGAGGCGGGTGAGCGTAACTGACGGAAGGGTCAGACGAAGGCGCCGATGCCAGTGACGGCTCGGCCGACGATGAGCGAATTGATCTCGTTGGTCCCCTCGTAGGAGTAGATCGCCTCCGTATCGCAGAAGTAGCGGGCGACGTGGTTTTCGAGCAGGATGCCGTTGCCGCCGTGGAGGTCGCGGGCTAGGGCGACGGTCTCGCGGCAGCGCGCAGCCGTGAAGACCTTGGCGAGCGACGCCTGAGCGTCCGTCATGAGACCGGCGTCCTGGAGTTGGCTGAGGCGGAGGCACATCGTCTGCATCGCCGTCACGTTGCCGAGCATGTGGACGAGCTTCTCCTGAATGAGCTGGAACGAGGCAATGGGCTTCCCGAACTGGAGGCGCGAGGTCGCATACGCGAGCGACTTCTCGTAGGCCCCCATTGCGCAGCCGACGGCCTGCCACGCGACACCTGCACGCGTGAGCTTGAGCACCTCGGCGACGTCGGCGAAGGAGTTGCCCTTCTGGAGACGGTCCGACTCGGGGACGCGGCAGTCGGTCAGCGTGATCTCGCCGTTCTCGACGGCGCGAAGGGCCACCTTGCCGCGGATTGTCTCGACTGCGAAGCCGGGGTTCTCCTTGGCGCGGACGATGAAGCCCTTCACCTGGTTGTCGGCCTCGTCGCGCGCCCAGATCACGACCATGTCGGCGAAGGGCGAGTTGCCGATCCACTTTTTCTGGCCGTTCAGGACCCATGTGTCGCCCTCGCGGCGGGCTACGGTTCCCATGCCGCCCGAGACGGCCGATCCCGTGTGCGGTTCGGTTAGCCCGAACGCGCCGATCGTGTGCATCGAGCGCATGCCCGGCAGCCACTCGGCCTTCTGCTCCTCACTCCCGCAGACCAGAATGGACTGCATCGCCAGACCTGACTGGACGCCGAAGAACGTTGCCGTCGAGACGTCGACGCGGGCGATCTCCATCGTGATGAGGCCTTCGAGGACCGAGCCGTTGGGCTCGCGGTCCGTCAGGTCCTCGCCGTAGATGAGCGTCAGCAGATCGAGGTCGCGGAAGCCGGCCGTCAGCAGGTCGACGGGCGTCTTGTCGCGGAGCCAGAAGTCGTTGATGACGGGCTCGACCTGCGTCTCCATGAACGTGCGGACCTTGCGCATCGCCGCGACTTCGTCGGGCGCGAGCAGGCCCTCGATGTCGAAGTAGTCGCCGTTGGGGGCAGGCGTCTGGCCGCGCTCACGCTTCGGGGCAAAGGCCCGCGCCAGCGTGGCATCGTCGAGGGCACTGACGTGGCCCGTGAGGCGGTTGAGGTCGGTCCGCTCGGCGAGGGCCGCGAGCGCACCGAGATCGACGCCCCGTGCAGCGAGGCGCTCGAGCGCGTCGCCCGTGACGGAGGCGTCCTCGGGCTCACCGGGGCCAGTGGACAGGGCAACCGTGGCTTCCATAGGATCGGGATGTTAACGCTGTTAACGGGGCCAGACAGCCCCGTGCGCGCGGATTGTTACGTGTCCCTTGCATGCCGTGGCTCCGTCGACGTTCCCGCCGCGGCGCGGCAATCCGCACGGACCGGACCGGCGCTCGGCGCGTGCGTCAGCCGGCGCCGAGGCGCTTGCCGGCGAGCCAGACCGTCGTCTTGGTGATGCCCGGCCGCTCCAGGTAGGCCTGGGCGAAGGCCTGAATTTCGCGCGCATGGGGCTCGACGGCGAACAGGCTGTTGGCCGGCACACGCGGCCCGTCGTCCTCGAGCGCCGCAAAGTGGCGCGCGCTGCAGGCTGCAATCAGCGCCAGCCCGGCGCCGCTCCGCCGGTGCTCAGGTACGACGTAGAGACCTGCGTACTCGACCGCAACCGGACTCGGGATGAGGATGAGAAACCACCCGACAATTTCGTCACCGTGGCGCAGCCACACGCTCAGCTCCGGGCTGACCACGCCCGGGTGCTGGAACGGCGAGACGGCCCGCGTGGCAGGGTCGGCCGCCACGATGGCCTCGACGTGCGCCCGGTCTGCGTCCGAGAGCGACGCCCAATCGGTGATCGTGTAGCCATCGGGCGGGCGGACGGCCTCGAACCCGGCGCGGCTCATGAAGGCCCCCGGCGGGACCTTGTAGTAAAGCTTCTGCACGACCGGCGCGTCCCACCCGGCCGCGTCCAGCAGACCCACAACCGCGTCCACGCCGGTCCAGTCGTCCCGATACGCGCCCTGTACGGCCGGACAGCCGGAGTCGGCAACGGCCGTTTCTAGGCGGCTCAGCAGGCCTGCGCCGATACCCTGCCGACGTGCCTCGGGCACAACGCCAAGGGCGAGCACCTCGCCCGAGGTAGTCCCCGGCCGAACCTGCGCCAGCCCGACGCCGACGGCCTGGCCGCTCCGACTCGCGACCGCGGCGACGAGGTGCTCGGCGACGGGTCCCTGACGGCGGCGCGAGGCCAGCGTTGGCGCAAGTAGGCCCGCAAAGCGCGCCTCGGCGTCCGCAGCAGTGATCGGGGCGACGGCGTAATGGACCTCGGCAGACATGACAGGGGGACTGGAAAGGGCAGGTCAATCTAGAGGCCATCCTATTCTATTCACACGCTTGGCCCCCGATGTCCGGTCTGCACCACTCGGAACGGGTATACGTTCGGCCGCATCACCCCTACGCTCCCCCGCTCCATGGCGTTTCGTTTCTCCGATTTTGCCGCCTCGCGCACGCGAGCCTTCCGCCGCCTCGCCGCACTCCGCAGCACGCGCGTGCTCGGCGGCGTGTCGCTGGCCCTGCTCGCGCCTGCCGCCATTGCCCAGACGGCCCCCGCCGATGCCAGCGTCTCACCCGCCAACGAAGCCCGCATCCGCGAGGCGCTTGCCGCGATGACGCCTGCTGGTCGGGTCGAGGTGCTCGCGCGCTACGGCTACCGCGAGCTGCCTGACGGACAAATCGTCCGCGCCGACGCAGCGGCTCCCCTCGCCGACGGTCGTGTCCGGCCCGCAAACGCTGCGGCCGCACGCGCGATGGGCGGCGGACCGTCGTACGACGCCGTGCAGACTAACCCGTTCGGACTTGGCCGCATCCAGCAGTTCGCCGATGCCGCCAACGCGGCCCCCGCGCGGGCAGACTTCGATCGCGACGGCGACCTCGACGTACTCGCAGGGACAAGCGCTGGCGGGTTCAACTATTTCCAGAACACGGCCGCGCCGGGCGCCACTCCCACCTACGCCGCAGGTGTCGTCAACCCGTTCGGGCTGACCGCAGTCGGCACCAACGCTCAGCCGACCGTCGGCGACCTCGACGGCGACGGTGACCTCGACGTGCTCGCCGGCAACAAGGCCGGCAACCTCGTCTACTACCCCAACACCGCTGCCGCCGGGGCGACGACGCCGGCCTTCGGCCCCGCCCAGACCGATCCCTTTGGTCTCACCGATGTCGGGGACAGCGCGGCACCGCGGTTTATCAACGTCGACGGCGACGGTGACCTCGACGTGCTCGTCGGCAACAAGGCAGGCGACCTCGTCTACTACCCCAACATCACCGCACCCGGGGCGACGACGCCGGCCTTTGGCCCGGCTCAGACCAACCCGTTCGGGTTTGCGAACAACGGGGAACTGGCCCGTCCGACGGTCGGCGATCTCGACGGCGACGGCGACTTCGACGTGCTCGTCGGCAACAAGAACGGAGACCTCTTTTACTACCCCAACACCACCGTGGCCGGGGCGACGGCGTTCGGCCCTGTCCAGACCAACCCCTTCGGCCTCGCGAATACGGGAGGCTCCTCGGTCCCAGGAGCCGCAAACACGCCAGAGTTCGCCAACCTCGATGGCGACGGCGACCTCGACGTGCTCGTCGGGCTCCAGGACGGCACATTCACGCTGTTCACCAACACCCCCACGGCTAGTGGGACGCCTGCCTTCGGCACGCGGC